>DATGPD010000692.1:0-3441 GCA_035305285.1 Planctomycetota bacterium | reverse complement strand
TTCGTGTGGGGCGCCCTCGCCGACCCCGCGGCGATGGAGAGCGTGCTCGGCCCGGGGCGCGGCTTCGTGTTCGCGGTGCACGTGCTGCCCACGCTGATCTTCTTCTCCGCGTTCATGGCGGTGCTCTACCACCTCGGCATCATGCAGGCGGTGGTCCGCGCGATGGCCGCGGTGATGGTCCGGGTGCTGGGCACGTCGGGCGCCGAGTCGCTCAGCGCGTGCGCCAACGTGTTCGTCGGTCAGACCGAGGCGCCGCTGCTCGTGCGCCCGTACCTGCCGCGGATGACGCGCAGCGAGCTGCACGCGGTGATGGTCGGCGGCTTCGCGACGATCGCCGGCGGCGTGTTCGTGCTGTACGCCGGGTTCGGCATCGACCCGGGGCACATGATGGTCGCGAGCGTGATGGCCGCGCCCGCCGGGGTCGTGTGCAGCAAGATCGCGTTTCCGGAGACCGAGCCGAGCGAAACGATGGGGCGCGTGGTGCGCAGCGTGGAGCGCACCACCGGGAACGTGGTCGAGGCGGCGGCGAGCGGCGCGATCGACGGCCTGCACCTGGCGCTCAACGTCGGCGCGATGCTGATCGCGTTCCTCGGCCTGGTCGCGGTCGTCGACTGGATGCTCGCCGGGATCGGCGGCACGCTGTTCGGAGTAGCGCCGGAGGACCCGCTGACCCTCGGCCGCATCCTCGGCTGGCTGTTCAGCCCGCTCGCCGCGGTGATGGGCGCGTCGTTCGAGTGGCGCGAGATCCTCGTGCTCGGCGAGCTGCTCGGCACCAAGATCGCGGTCACCGAGCTGATCGCGTACCGCGAGCTGGGCGTGCTGCAGGAGTCCTTGAGCCCGCGCACCGTGTTGATCGCGACCTTCGCGCTGTGCGGGTTCGCGAACCTCGGCTCGGTCGCGATCCAGCTCGGCGGCCTCGGCGCGATCGCGCCGGAGCGGCGCAAGGACCTTGCCGCGCTCGGCGTGCGCGCGATGCTGGTCGGCGCCCTCGCCACCTGCATGACCGCTTGCCTCGCCGGAGTCCTCTCCCGTGTCTGAAGTCGCCGTCCTCGACGAAGCGATCCTGTTCTTCGAGGCGCGCGGCATCGCGCCGCCGCGCCTCGTGCTCGTGCTCGGCAGCGGGTTCCAGGGCTTCGCCGCCGAGGTGCAGGATGCGGTCGCCATCCCGTTCGCCGACGTGCCGGAATGGCCGGTGCCCGGAGTCGAGGGTCACGGCGCCACCGTCCTGTTCGGGACGGTCGCCGGCCTGCCGACCGCGTGCCTCACCGGCCGGGCGCACCTGTACGAGGGCTTCACCCCGGACGAGGTCGTGCGGCCGGTGCGCACCCTGCGTCGGATGGGGGCGGAACGGTTTCTGCTCACCAACGCGGCCGGCGGCGTGCGCCCCGGGATGCGCCCGGGTGACGTGATGGTGATCGAGGACCACATCAACCTGACCGGCAGCTCGCCGCTGGTCGGCGAGCACGAGCCCGACCTCGGCCCGCGCTTCCCCGACCAGACCAGGGTGTGGGACGAGGAGCTGCGCGCCGGCCTGCTGGCCGGCGACCCGACGCTGGTGCGCGGCGTCTACGCCGGCCTGCTCGGGCCGAACTACGAGACTCCGGCGGAGGTGCGCATGCTGCAGCGCCTGGGTGCCGACGCGGTGGGGATGAGCACGGTGATGGAGGCGATCGCGCTCCATGCCATGGGCGCTCGCGTCGCGGGCCTGTCTTTGATCAGCAACCTCGCCGCCGGACTGGCCGATACACCGCTCAGCCACGAAGAGGTCCTCGCCGCCGGCCGCGCCGCGCAGCCGCGGCTCATCCGGACGCTTGCCGCGTTCTGCACCTTGCGATGACCGAGCAACCGAGCCGCGCCGCGACGATCGAGAGCACGAGTTTCCCCGGCGTCGTCATCCGTCCGTACGCGCCGGGCGACGAAGTGCGCATCCTGCCGACCTTCAACCTCGTGTTCCGCGAGGTGTGCGGCCCGACCTACGTCGACCGCGAACTGTCGTTCTGGCACTGGGAGTTCTCCGACCGCGGCCTCGGCCGCCGCATCTCGCTGGCGTTCGCGCCGGACGGGACGGTGGTCGCGCAGTACGCCGGCGTCCCGCTCGCGATGCGCACTGCGTTCGGCCCGGCGACCTTCGTGCACATCGTCGACAGCATGGTGCACCCGCAGTGGCGGGCGGGGCTGAAGCGGCCCGGCCTGTTCGTCGAGACGGCGTTGCCCTGGTTCCGCGCGTGCGACGAGGATTACCACGACGCCGTGCTCTTCGGCTATCCGGTGCCGACCGCGGAGCGCATCGGCCAGCGCTACCTCGGATATGCCCGGCTGCGTGTGGTCGACTACCTCTGCCGGGCGGTGAACGAGGGCTCGATCGACCTGCCTCCCGGCATCGCCGTCGAGCAGGTGACCAAGCTGGGGCCGGAGTTCGACGCGTGCGCCGCGCGGTTCCACGCCGACAAGGCGTGCACGACCGAGCGGGACGCGCGCTACCTGTCGTGGCGCTACCTGGAGGTGCCCGGCAGGCCGTACGAGGTCTTCGTCGCGCGGCGCGACGGCAAGGTGGTCGGTCTGCTCGCGCTGCGGCCCGAGCACGAACTGGTGCCCGGTGGGGCGTGCATCGCCGATCTGGTCACCGAGACCGGCGACATCGAGGTGAAGGACGCCCTGCTCGCGACCGCGACGCGCCGGGCGCGCGAGGCGGGGCGCACCACGCTGATGGGGGTGTTCGCGGATCCGTCCGCCGAGCACGCCTGGCTGCGCGCGCGCGGCTTCGCGGTGGTGCCTTCGGCGCAGTGGCTGGAGCGTCGGCTCACGCACCGCATCTACCACCCGAAGATGACCACCGAGTGGCTCGCCGAGCACTGGTGGTACACGCTCGGCGACAGCGACCTGGTGTAGTTCGCGGCGACGCGGTGCTCGCCCGAGCCGCGGCGCTCCACGGACGGAAGCGGCGGGGCGTGGGTGAGAGGGGATATCCATGCCGTGACCTCCTGGCCTGCGGCGACGGAACGCGCGTCCGGTCTCTCGGCTTCGCGCGCCGCGGCCGTCGCGCGGAGCACGGCGCAGGGGCCGACGCGGTGCTGGCGCGAGGATGCGCATGCATGGGTGGGAAGGTGGTCTGCAAGCGAGCACGGACATGTGCGGGGGCCTGCAAGCGGTTCGGCTGCGAAACGGCTGTCACACGCCGGGCACAGGTGCGGCGCGGAGTGCGCCGTCGTCCGCGGGTTGCGTGAGAACGGGGGCGGCACGGCTCCGGTCCACGCGTACGATCCCGGCACATCCCCGCGTCCTGCTTCCGCTTCCATGACGTCCAAGACTCCGGGCCTTCCGCGCTTCCCCGTCGCGCTCTTCGCGCTCGTCTCCTTCTTCGCAACCGCCTCGCCCGGTGCGGCCGCGGCGCAACAGGACGGCGCGGCCGCCGCGCTGGCCAGGGCGCGGGCCGAGGCTGCC
>DATGPD010000691.1:0-2505 GCA_035305285.1 Planctomycetota bacterium | reverse complement strand
CCCCTGCGATCGGCTTGAGCACGCACGCGACCGCCAGGAAGCACGCGCGCTGCAAGGGTGACAGCCACTTGCGCGCGAAGCGGACCTTGCCCTTGGTGAGCCAGTAGAGCTGGCGGGCGCGCATGCCGCCGGGGAGCGGGACTTCGCGCTGGGTGCCGCCTTCGTCGTGGCGCACGACGGCGTCGCGGTTGACCCACAGGGTGCGGCCGCGTGCGGCGATCGCGCAGGACAGGTCGAGGTCCTCGACGTAGAGGAAGTAACCCTCGTCGAAGCGCAGGCCGGCGCGCAGGAGGTCGGCGGCGACCAGCAAGCAGGCGCCGGTGAGGAACTCGGTGGGGCACTCGCTGCCGGGCGCGGTGCGCGGCCAGCGGGCGTGGCTGCGCGCGAGAGTCCAGCGGCGCACGCGGCCGTGCTCGAAGAGGACGCGTCGGCCGTCGCGTGCGAGCAGGCGCGCGCCCACGGCGCCGGCGTCCGGGTGGCGCGCGAGCGTCGCGCGCAGGTGCGCCAGCGCGCCGGGTTCGGGTTCGGCGTCCGGGTTGATCAAGAGGACCGCGTCGAGCTGCGCGACGTGCGCGAGCGCGTGGTCGATCCCGGTGTTGCACCCGGCGCCGAAGCCGCGGTTGTCGGTCGCCAGCACGGTGGCGCGCGGCAGTTCCGCGGCGAGCGCGGCGGCTTCGGCGGGGTCGCCGCTGTTCTCCACGACGACGACCGCGAGGTCGGGGTCGTCGCGCCACAGCGCGCGCACGCAGCGCGCCGCCTCGGGCGTGCTGTGGTGGCTTACGACCACGGCCGCCACGACTCCGGTCCGGGCCGGAGTCCGGGAGGCGGGGCACGTCGGGGCGGTGAGGCCGGGCATGGGGACGCGGCCTCGTTCTCATCGGCGCGTCCGCCCGCCGCGCTGGAATGCGGCGACGGTAGCGGGGGCGGCGCCACAGCGGACGACGGTGGGCGTCGGGCGTGGCCTGCCACCCCCCGGTAGACGACACCCCGACGAGTCGTGCCCGGTAGATCACGACCCGGGACGGGTCGCCGGCCCGCAGCCGGGACCTGCTGGGGTCCGGGTCGCCGCCGGGGCCTTCGGTTGCATCGCCGTCGATCCCACACCGCTCGCCGGCGCGATCCGACCATCGTCGCGGGCACAGGCGCGCGCCGCAGGACGCTCCCCGGCAGTCCGACCGCCCACGGACAGCGCCCGCAGCGCTCGTTGCGCGGTTCGCTGGGTCGGCGAAGATCCGGCGATGCTCGCCCTACTCCTTGCTTCGGCTTGGTTCGTCCAGGATCCGCATCCCGGGTTCCGCCTCGACGGCGTCGAGCTGCACGAGCCGGCGGCCGTCGTCAGTGCGCTCGGCTGGCTGGAGGTGACCGGGCGCCGTGGCGACGAGGGGCACGCCGGCTTCAAGCTGCGCTTTCCGCCGCTGGAGTGGCCGTCGGGCGAGCAGACCCTCGGCGCGGGCGAGGTGCGCGCGTGGCTCGGCACCAGGCGCGGCGAGGAAGGCGACGAGGTGCGCGGCACGCTGCGCGTGACGACTTTCACGCACGAGCACGTCGCGTTCACCGTGAAGGGCCACACGCCGACCGGCGAGCACCACGTGGAGGTCGACCTGCGCCCGACGCTCTATGTGCCCCGGCTCGCGCCGGTGGTGGCCGCCGAGCCGCGGCCGGCCGACGACGAGCCCGACCGCGAGGACGTGGTGTTCTGCGCGTTCGGCAACGCGGGCACCGGGCTGCCGGGGCAGCGGCAGGTCGCCGAGGCGATCGCGCGCCTCGCGCCGACCGGTCCGCTCGACTTCGTCGTCCTGCTCGGCAACAACTTCCTGCCGCGCGGGGTCGAGTCGGAGCGCGATCCCCTGTTCGAGAGCCGGTTCGAAGACGTCTACGACCGCAAGCGCCTCAACGTGCCGTTCTACGTGGTGCAGGGGCCGGCCGACCATCACGGCAAGTGGACCGCGGCGGCGGCGTACGGCGTCACCAACCAGCGCTGGACCTGCCGACCGACCGGGTTCGGCGTCGAGTTCACGTGTCGCGGCAAGCGGCTCGCGGTGTTCGGCGCGGACTCGCCCCTGTTGACCCTGTCGATCTCGGATTCGCGCTCGCGCACGACGATGCGCGGCCTGTTCGACGCCGTCCGGCAGTCGACCGCGGACTGGAAGGTCGTGTGCACCTACCACCAGCTCGTGTCGCTCGGCGGGGAGCACGAAGGTCCCGACATGCAATTGCTGGAGCAGCGTTCGCGCGCGCACCTGATCGACGGCAAGGTCGACCTGCTCCTGTGTGCCGAGGGGCGCGGCCTGCGCTTCGTCGTGCCGGAGGAGGGTCCCGCGCACGTGCTCTCCGGGGGCGGCGGCGGGCCGGAGATGGCCGGGGTCGTCGAGAACGTGCCCGGCACCCGGTTCGCCTGGGGCGGCGGCGGGTTCGCGTGGCTGCGGTTCGACGGCAGCAAGCTGCAGGTCTCCCTGCGCGACGCCGAGGGCAGGACGCTCTTCGTCCACGACCTCACCAAGCCGT
>DATGPD010000690.1:0-4166 GCA_035305285.1 Planctomycetota bacterium | reverse complement strand
AGCGCGGCGCCGGCGCCGCGCGCCGACCGGTCCGGTCGAGCGGAACTTGCCCTTCCGAGCGTGGCGCCCCGGCCGGCGCCTCCGATATCGTGCCGCCCCGGCATGGCGGCTCCCCATCCCTTCTCTCTCTCCGGCCGGGTGGCCCTGGTGACCGGCAGCAGCAAGGGGCTCGGCCGGTCGATGGTCATGGCGCTCGGCCAGGCCGGCGCCAAAGTCTGCATCAACTACTGCAACGGCAAGGAACAGGCCGAGCGGACCTTCGCCGAGTTCCGCGAGCGGGGCTACGAGGGCATCCTCGTGCGCGCCGACGCGACCGACGAGGACGACGTGAAGCACATGGTCGGCGAGATCGAGCGGCGGCTCGGGCCGGTCGACATCGTGGTCCCGAACGCGACCTGCGACCAGCCGCAGCGGCCGATCGAGGAATACGACTGGGCGTTCCACCAGCGCATGCTGGACTTCTTCGTGAAGAGTCCGTTCCTCCTCGCGCGCGCGTGCCTGCCGCACATGAAGGAGCAGCGCTGGGGCCGGATCATCAACATCGGCTCGGAAGTCTTCCGCCGCGGCGTGCCGAACTTCTCCGCCTACGTCGCCGCCAAGGGCGCGCAGGAGGGCTGGACGCGCAGCATGGCGAACGAGCTGGCGCCGTGGAACATCACGGTGAACCTCGTCGCGCCCGGCTGGATCCCGGTCGAGCGGCACGCCAACGACCCGCAGGAGCAGAAGGACGCCTACCTCGCGTTGATCCCGATGCGCCGCTGGGGCGTGCCGGACGACGTCGCCGGCGCGATCGTCTTCCTCGCTTCGGACGCCGCGTCGTTCATCACCGGGCAGAGCTTCGCGATCAACGGCGGGATGACGGTGGGCTGACCGTGCGCGCCCGGTCCCGTTCGCCCGCGCCGCCCGGCCCCGACCCGTCGAGCACGCCCGACCGTCCCGTGCGGCCCGCCGCCGGTTCCCGTCCTCGTGCCATGACCCTCCTCCGTTCGTCCCTCCGCGCCGCGGCGGCCCTGCTCGTGGCCCTGTGCGTCGCCGCGTGCACGCGCGGCGGCTCGGACAAGCCGCGCTTCGCCTACGTCACCAACGGCGTCGATCCGTTCTGGACCATCGCCGAGGTCGGCGCGCGCAAGGCCGGCGTCGACCTCGGCGTCGAGGTGCTGGTCGAGATGCCGTCCGACGGGATCGGCCACCAGAAGCAGATCCTCGAAGACCTGCTGACCCGCGGCGTGGACGGGATCGCGGTCAGCCCGATCGACCATGCCAACCAGACCCCGCTGCTCGACGAGATCGCGCGCCGGGTGCCGCTGATCACGCACGACTCCGACGCGCCGGCGAGCAAGCGCGTCGCGTTCGTCGGCATGGACAACTACGAGGCCGGCCGGATGGCCGGAGACCTCGTGAAGGAGGCGCTGCCCCAGGGCGGCAAGGTGATGCTGTTCGTCGGGCGCCTGGAGCAGGACAACGCGCGCCTGCGCCGTCAGGGGGTGATCGACGCGATCCTCCGCGCGACCCCAAGCGGCACGACCCGCCCGAGGTCGTGCTGGAGGGCAACGGGTACACCATCCTCGGCACGCGCACCGACCAGTTCGACAAGACCACCGCGAAGGCCAACGCGGCCGACGCCCTGACCGCGCACCCCGACCTCGACGCGATGATCGGCCTGTTCGCCTACAACACCCCGGCGAACCTCGAGGCCCTGCGCCAGGCCGGCAAGCTCGGCAAGGTCGCGCTGGTCGGCTTCGACGAGGCGGACGGGACCCTGCAGGGGATCGTCGACGGCGTCGTGTACGGCACCGTGGTGCAGAACCCGTACGACTACGGCTACAAGTCGGTCGTCGTGCTCGACGCGCTCGCCCGGGGCGACCGCTCGGTGGTGCCGCCGTCGGGCGTGGTCGAGGTCCCCGCGCGGCAGATCCGGCGCGCGGATGTCGAGGCGTTCTGGGCCGACCTGAAGCAGAAGCTCGGCAAGCAGTGACGCGGGGGACGACGCGCGCGCACGCCCCGGCCGCGCGGTCGGAGGCCTGGCTGACGGTGCGCGGGATCAGCAAGAGCTTCCCCGGAGTGCGGGCCCTCGATCGCGTCGACCTCGACGTGCGCGCGGGCGAGGTGGTCGCGGTCATCGGCGAGAACGGCGCCGGCAAGAGCACGCTGATGAAGATCCTCGCCGGGGTCCAGGCGGCGGACGCGGGCGAGATGCGCATCGACGGGCGCGCGGTGCGCTTCGCCGGCCCGGCCGACGCGCAGCGCGCGGGGATCGCGCTGATCCACCAGGAACTCAACCTGTGCGACAACCTGTCGGTCGCAGCCAACATCATGCTCGGCCACGAGCCGCGGCGCGGGCCGTTCCTCGCCGAGCGCGCGCTCCTGGACGCGGCGGACCGCGCGCTGCGGCGGGTGGGGCTCGACCTCGACGGCCGGCGGCCGCTCGCCGGGCTGTCGATCGGCCAGTGCCAGCTCATCGAGATCGCCAAGGCGCTGTCGCGCGCGGCGCGGCTCCTGATCATGGACGAGCCGACCTCCAGCCTCACCCAGGCGGAGGCGGAGCGCCTGTTCGCGGTGGTCGGCGACCTGCGCGCGCAGGGGGTGGCGGTCGTCTACATCAGCCACCGCCTGTCGGAGGTGAAGGCGCTCGCCGACCGCGTCGTCGTCCTGCGCGACGGCCGGAACGCCGCGGAGCTGCGCGGCGACGAGATCGAGCACGGGCGCATGGTCGCGGCGATGGTGGGGCGCGACGTCGACCGCTTCTACCAGCGACGCGCGCACGAACCGGGCTACGTCGCGCTCGCCGTCGAGGGGCTGCGCACGAGCGCCTGGCCGCAGCACCCGATCCACCTGAAGGTGCGCGCCGGCGAGATCGTCGGTCTCGCCGGCCTGGTGGGCGCGGGCCGCAGCGAACTGCTCGGCACGATCTTCGGCGTTCACCCGGCGCGCGGTGGCCAGGTGCGCGTGCGCGGTCACGACCTCGTGCTCGGCGATCCGCGCCGCGCGATCGCGGCCGGGCTGGTGCTGGTCCCCGAGAACCGCAAGGAGCAGGGGCTGGTCCTCGACTTCGGCGTGCGCGCCAACGTCTCGCTGCCGAGCATGCACCGGCGCGCGCGCGCCGGGATGTTCGTCGACGACCACGCCGAGCGACGCCTCGCCGAGGATGCGGTCGCGCGGCTCGCGATCAAGGCGCCGCACGTCGACCAGTCGGTCGGCCTGCTGTCCGGCGGCAACCAGCAGAAGGTCGTGCTCGGCAAGTGGCTCGCGGTCGACCCCGCCGTGCTGCTGCTCGACGAGCCGACGCGCGGGATCGACGTCGGCAGCAAGGCCGAGATCTACGCGCTGCTGCACGACCTCGCCGGTCGCGGGCTCGCGATCCTGCTGGCCAGCAGCGAGATGGAGGAAGTGATGGGGGTGTGCGACCGGGTGCTCGTGATGCACGAGGGCCGGATCACCGGCGAGCTGCCGCGCGCGGCGTTCAGCGAGCAGGCGATCCTGCAGCTCGCGGTCGGAGGCGAGCGGAGGCGGGCATGAAGGCGGCCTTCAGCGGCGCGCGGCGGGACCGGCGGTGAAGAAGATCCTCGGCATCGCCGGCCTGCTCGTGTTCGTGTGCGCGGTCACCGCGCTCGCCAACGAGCACTTCTACGACCGTGGCAACGTCGAGAACCTGATCCGGCGCAGCGCCTTGTTCGGCGTGATCAGCATCGGCGCCGCCTTCGCGATCGTCACCGGCGGCATCGACCTGTCGATCGGCTCGGTGGTCTGCCTGAGCGGGTGCCTGCTGCCCTGGCTGCTGGTCGAGCACGGCTGGCCGGTCGCGGCCGCGCTGCCGTTCGTGCTCGGACTCGCGGCGCTGATCGGCGTGGCGCACGGGCTCCTGATCACCCGCCTTTCGCTGCAGCCGTTCGTGGTCACCTTGTGCGGGCTGCTGCTGTACCGCGGCATCGCGCGCGGGATCACCGGCGACCAGACCGTCGGGTTCGGGACCGGCTTCCGCGGCCTGCGCGACCTGGCCGCCGGCCGCATCGCGCTCGGCGACCACCTCGGGCTCCCGGGCGTGCCGATGCCGTGCTTCTTCATCGTCGCGATCGCGATCGCGGCCGGCGTGTTCCTCAACAAGACGGTGTGGGGGCGCCACCTGCGCGCGCTCGGGCGCAACCCGGAGGCGGCGCGCTACGCGGGGA
>DATGPD010000689.1:0-8395 GCA_035305285.1 Planctomycetota bacterium | reverse complement strand
CGCGGACACGATGGCCGGCGCGCCGCTGCCGGAGGCCGCGGTCACCTTCGTCGAGTGCATGGAGCGGATCGCAGCCGCGCGCGCCGGCTCGCCGGACAGCAAGGCGCGCGCCGAAGAGGCGCTGCAGGGCATGCGCGCCGCGGCGACCGCGCGCGGCGAGTACGCCAAGGTCGGCACCGAGGTGACCTACCACCGCGGGCAGTTCGTCTACCGCGCGCTCACCGTGTACGGGATCGCGTTCGTGCTCGCGGCGTTCTCCTGGCTGCTCCCGAGGAGCCGGCTGATCGCGCGCTCGGTGACGGTGACCGTGGTCGCGGCGCTCGCCCTGCTGGTCACCGGGATCACCCTGCGCTGCATGATCATGAGCCGCGCGCCGGTCGCCACGCTGTACGAGACGTTCCTGCTGATCACCGCGGTGGGCACGGTGGTCGGATTGATCGTCGAGGCCATCAACCGGCAGCGGGTCGGGATCACGCTCGCGGCCTTCATCGGCGGCGCCGGCCTGCTGCTCGCCCGCTGGTTCGAGGAGCTGGAGGGCCAGGACACGCTGCGCATGCTGCCCGCCGTGCTCAACACGAACTTCTGGCTGAGCACGCACGTCACCACGATCACGATGGGCTACTCGGCCGGCCTGATGGCCGCGCTGTTCGCGCACGTGTGGGTGTTCGCCAAGCTGTTCTCCCCGGCGCGCGTCGCGCTGCTCCGCAGCGTGAGCCGGATGATCTACGGCACGATCTGCTTCGCGCTGGTGTTCTCCGTGGTCGGCACGATCCTCGGGGGTATCTGGGCGAACGACTCGTGGGGCCGCTTCTGGGGCTGGGATCCCAAGGAGAACGGCGCGCTGCTGATCTGCCTGGTCAACATCGCGACGCTGCACGGGCGCCTGGCCGGCTGGCTGCGCGACCGCGGCATGGCGCTGGCCGCGATCTTCGGCGGCGTGGTCGTGGCATTCTCCTGGTTCCACGTGAACCAGCTCGGCGTCGGTCTGCACTCGTACGGCTTCACCGAGGGCATCCTGACCGCGCTGACGATCTTCTACGTGTCGCAGGCGATCGTGTTCGCGCTCGGCCTGGTCGTGCCCGACACGCGCGTCGCACCGGCGCCTGCGCCGGCGGCGTCGCCGCGGCCGGGATCGGAGCTGGCCCCCGCGAAGTGACGGGGGCGCGCTGCCGGAGCGGCGGCAACGGCCCGCGGGTCACGACTCGGTCAGCGCCCCTGGAGCACCAGCGGGCGCACGTAGACCCCGGGCCGGTCCGGCAGCTCGCGCAGCGGCCCGTCGGCTGCCATCGATTCGAGCGTGTCGAACGCGGCGCGTGCCGCTTCGAGCTCGGGCGCGGCGGGCTTGTCGTTCGGCGGCACGACCTTCATGCCGCCCTCCGGCGCGAACACGTACATCGAGCGGTCGCCGAAGCCGCTGTCGAGTCGCGCCATGTGGCCCATCTGCCGGACGCGGCGCAGGGTTTCCTCCAGTCCGGTGCACGGCTCACGCGAGACGACCACGAGGTAGTGGATCGGCCCGACGACGGCGTGCGTCGGCCAGGTCAGGCGGGTGCCCTCCAGCGTGGCGGGCAGCCAGTGCCGCCCGGCGGGCAGCGGATTGGTCAGCTCGGTCGAAAGGCGCACGCTGGGGAAGAGCGCGATCGTGCCCTGCAATGCCGACCAGCTCGCCACGTACACGTGCGCCGCGAACGGCAGCTCGATGGTCAGGCCGAGCGCGGTGCCGGCCGGGACTTCCGCGTATTGCTCGACCGCGCGGTCGCCGTCGCCGAGCTGCCAGAAGACGAACGGCACGATCCGGCGCGCGGGGAGCGCGGTGCCGACCAGCAGGACGGTGAGGGAGACGAGCGACGCGACGGTGAGGAAGACGGTGGCCCGGCTGTGCGGCCGCTTCGGTGACGCGGACGGCATGCGACGGCAGGTTAGCAGCCGAACGCCCGGGCGAAGCCGGCGAGTTGTCGCCGCACGGAGGGCAGCCGCGGCCGATCCGCGCGGCGGCTCACGCGCGCCGGTGCACCCGCCCGACGGACGCCTGGTCGGTCGGCTTCACCAGGATCAGGTCGACGTTGACGTGCGCCGGCCGGCTGAGCGCGAACCACACGCACTCGGCGACGTCGTCCGCGGTGAGCGGGCGCGTGTCGGCGTAGACCTTCGCCGCGCGCTCCTTGTCGCCGTCGAAGCGCACCACGCTGAACTCGGTCTCTACCAGGCCAGGGTCCACGCTGGTGACGCGCACGCCGGTGCCGAGGGTCTCCAGCCGGATCGCTTCGGTGATCGCCTGCAGCGCGCGCTTGGTCGCGCAGTAGACGCCGCCCTTCTCGTAGGTCTCATGTCCCGCGATCGAGCCGATCATGACCACGTGCCCGCTGCCGCGCCGGATCATCTCGGGCAGCACCGCGCGCGTGACGTGCAGGACGCCCATCACGTTGGTCTCGACCATCTCGCGCCAGTGCGCCGGGTCGGCTTCCGCGAGCGGGGCGAGGCCCTTCGCCTTGCCGGCGTTGTTGATCAGGACGTCGATTCCGCCGTGCGCCGCGCGCGCGCCTTCCAGGAAGCGCGCGACGCTCGCCTCGTCGGTGACGTCGAGGTGCGCCGCGTACGCATCGCGCGGAAGCCGGTCCACGCGGCGCGCGCCGAGCGACAGGCGCCAGCCGTTACGGCCGAGCAGGGCGGCGATCGCGGCGCCGATGCCCGCACTCGCGCCGGTGATCACTGCATGAGGCGTCATCGCCGCAGTTGTAGCAGCCCGACGCGCCGCACAGGTGCCGGCGTACGCGGACTGCGGCCCGTTCGCGGCGGATGCCCGGAGGTGCCCCCCTCGCTCCGCCGGACGTTCAGATCGCGAGCTGCCACACGGTCCGTACGACGACCGCGAGCGTGATGACGATGACGACGACCCGCACCGCGGCATGGCCGCGTGCGACGCTCCAACGGCTCGCCCAGAAGCTGCCCGCGGTCGCCGCGGCGGCGAGCGCGAGCGCCGGACCCCAGGCGATCGCCTGGTGCCGCATGAACTCCAAGGCCGACACGACCGCGGACACGATGACCAGCGCCATCTTGGTCGTGTTCACCTCGACGAGGTCGCGGCTGTGGAAGTGCGCGAGCGTGAGGATCGCGACGAGTCCGACGCCGACCTGCACGAACCCCATGTGCAGCCCGACCAGGCCGAGCGCCAGGTAGGCGGCGACGCCGCGCCGGGCGAGCGGGCGCGCGCCGGGGTGGACGTTGCGGAACTGCTGCGCGAGGACGCCCACCATCACGACCAGCAGGTAGGTGCGCCAGACCCACTCGGGCAGGCGCACCGCCAGCGCGACGCCGAGCACCGCTCCGGGAACGGTGCAGGCCGCGAGCCGCCACGCCTGGGGCTCGATGCGCATGCCGCGGCTGTGGAATCCGATCCATCCGCCGAGCCCGATCGTGATCGCCGCGAGCCGCAGGCTGCCGTTGGCGACCGCGGGGGTGAGCCCGACCGCGTCCTCGAACGCGATCAGGCCGAGCACGCCCGCCGCGCCCGCCAGGTTGTTGATCGCGCCCATCGCGAGCCCGGCGGCGACCACCCAGAGCGTTTCGACGAGGCTCACTGCGGCGGCGCGAGGCCAGGGAGACCGGGGGCCGGGAACGTTCGCGCGCGCCGTGGGCGTGTCGCAGACCATCGCCGGCGCGCCCCGGGACCCGACCCCGGACGTCGATCCGGGCTCGGGAGGGCTGCGCGCGCGGTGACCATGCGACGCGTGCCGCCTCAGCCCAGCAGGTGCTTGACCACGGCGCGCTCTTGTTCGAGTTCGGCGACCGTGTGCGCGATCCGTTCACGCGAGAACGGATCGATGGCGAGCCCCGATACGATCGACCAGCCGCCGCGGCCGTCGGTCTTGCACGGATAGGAGATGACCAGCCCCTCGGGCAGGTCGTACTCGCCGTGCGAGACGACGCACATCGACGTCCACTTGCCCTCCGGAGTCGCGTGCCACAGCGCGTGCGCGTGGTCGATGCACGCGCTGGCGGCGGACAGCGCCGACGACTTGCCGCGCGCGTCGATCACCGCCTTGCCGCGCTCCTGCACGATGCCGATGAACTGCTCGCGCAGCCAGGCGTCGTCGGCGATCACCTCGGCCGCCGGCTTGCCGTCGATCGTCGCGTGGTGCCAGTCGGGATACTGCGTGTTGCTGTGGTTGCCCCACACGATCACGTTCTCGACGTTGGCCCAGGACGTCCCCGCCTTGCGCGCGAGCTGCGCCTTGGCGCGGTTCTCGTCGAGCCGGCTCATCGCCGAGAACCGCTCGGGCGGCACGCCGCGCGCGTTGCGCATGGCGATGAGGCAGTTGGTGTTGCACGGGTTGCCGACCACGACGACGCGGACGTCGGGGCCGGCATGCTCGGCGATCGCCCGACCCTGGTCGACGAAGATCGGCCCGTTGTCGAGGATCAGGTCCTTGCGCTCCATGCCCTTGCCGCGCGGCTTGCTGCCGACCAGCAGGCAGAGGTCGGCATCGCGAAACGCGACCTCGGCGCGGTCGGTGCACACGACGTCGCGCAGCAGGGGGAAGGCGCAGTCTTCCAGTTCCATCTTGACGCCTTCGAGCGCGGGCAGGACCGGAGTGACCTCCAGGAGCTGGAGGATGACCGGCGTGTCGGGACCGAAGATGTCCCCCGCCGCGATGCGGGGCAGGAGGCTGTAACCGATCTGACCGGCAGCGCCGGTCACCGCGACGCGTCGCACTTGCTTCATCGGGGGGAACTCTAGGCGGAAGACCGTCCGACTCGGCCGGCGATCTCGGCTCCCCGCGCCGGGCCGGCGCCGGCCATGCGTCAGGGCGCGGTCGCCGCGCCGACGGCCCGGGCGCTGCGCCCGTCGAGCAGCGCCTGCAGGGTCGCGATCAGGCGCTGGCGGTCGATCGGCTTGGTCGCGTAGTCGTCGCAGCCGGCTTCGATGCAGCGCCGGCGGGCGCCGGAAAGCGCGTCCGCGGTCAGGGCGAGGATCGGCAGCTCGCATCCTGCGCGGCGCAAGTGCGCCGTCGCCGCGTATCCGTCGAGGACGGGCATCTGCATGTCCATGACCACCGCGTCGAACGGTTGCGCGTCGCGGGTCGCGCGCCGCACCGCGTCGACCGCGCGCGCGCCGTCCTCGGCGATCGCCACGGTCGCGCCCGCGCGGCGGAGGATCGCGGTCAGCAGGCGCTGGTTGTCGCGCCCGTCCTCCGCCACCAGGATCCGGCGGCCCGCGAGCGGGCTTTCGACCGCGCTGCCGGTGCGGCCGGGACGGGCCACGGTCCAGCTCGTCGGATCAGGGAGCGGACCGGGGTCGAAGGTGAAGACGAACGTGGTGCCGGCAGGCGGCGACGCGTACGCGACGAGGTCACCGCCGAGGAGGCGGGCGAGGCGCCGACCGATCGCGAGGCCGAGGCCGCCGGGCCGCGAAGCAGGGTCGTTGTCGCCGAACGGTTCGAACATGCGGCCCAGCTCGGCCGGCGTGCGGAACGGCAGGTCGCTCTCGATCGCGATCCGCACCTGCGCCGGGGTCGCGGTCGCGGCCAGCGCGATCCGCAGCACGCCGCCCGACGCCGGCGGCCGGGCGCGCAGGACTTCGCCGATGACGTTGACGAGCACCTGGCGGACCCGGCTGCGGTCGGTGACCACCGCCGGCGGCAGCGGCGTGTGCGCGTCGACGACGAGCGACATGCGCTGCTCGCGCAGGGTGAGAGTGAACAGCTCGGCGACCTCTTCGACGATCGCGCGCAGGTCGCAGGACGCATGGCGCACCGCCAGCTCGTCCGCCTCGATCTTGGCGAGGTCGAGCAGGTCGTCGAGGACGGTGAGGAGATGCTCGCCGTTGCGCCGCACGATGCGGATCGCCTCGCTGCGCTCTTCGGGGCCGAGCGTGTCGTCCTGCAGCTGCTCGGCGAACCCGAGGATCGCGGTCAGCGGCGTGCGGATCTCGTGGCTCGCATGGGTCAGGAACCGCGTCTTGCGGCGGTTCGCCTCCTCGGCGCTGACCTTGGCGTCGAACAGGGCGCTGCTCGCGCTCTGCAGGAGGTTGTTCTGCAAGAGCAGGCGCTGCTCGGCGGCGCGCAGCTCGGAGACGTCGACCGCCACCACCATGCGCCGCGCTCCCGCGCCGCGGTCGGCCAGTCGGTCGACGTGCACCGCGATCGGGCGCAGCGCGCCGTCGGGCAGCATGGCGACGTGGTCCGCGGTCGGCACCGGGTCGTCGGCGTCCGCCGTCAGGGTGGGGACGAGCTGCACGAGCGGTACGCCGGCTAGATCTTCGCGCGCGAAGATGCGCCGCGACGCGGCGTTCGCATGGACCACCGCGCCGTCGGCGCCGACGATCATCAGCCCGGCCTTGCTCGCCGAGAACGCCTCGGCGAAGACGTCGGTCGGGCGGCACCGGCAGCGCGCGGCCACCAGACCGAGGATGCTGCCCGCGAGGACCCACGCCGCCGCGGTCGCTCCCCCGGCCACGGCTGCGGCCGCCGCCAGCGCCGCGCCTCCGGCGGCGACCCAGATCGTCCCGGCGCACGGCCGGCGCCGGATCTCCGAGCGCCGGGGCGCGCCGGCGCGGTCGGCGGTCGAACGCGGCGCCGTGCTCATCGAGGATGCTCGCTGCGCGGCCGGGACGCAGGTGTCCGGTTGCGCTCCGCAGAAGGGGGGGGCGCCGCAAGGATCGGCATGATCGTTCCGGTCCTGCTATCGACCCTTGCGCCGTCCCGGCGTGAGGAGTCGTGCGCGCGAGGGGGGCGGGCGCGTCGCCGCCACGGCGGCGGCCGGCGCCTACGGTTGCGAATCGTCCGACGGCACCGGCTCGTCGTGTCCCTGCGCGACCAGCCTGCCCTCGACCACGGAGTCGAGGTCGTCGGCGAGGACGCGCTGGTGGTCCGGATGCCGGATGAAGATCTCGTAGGCCTGTTCGCTCTCGAACGCCGAGAACAGCGCGAGCGTGTAGCCGCCGTTCTCGGCCGCCACGTTGTGCGTGACCGAAAAGTGCAGGACTCCGGGCAGGGTTTCGGCGAGGCGGCCCAACCGTTCTCGGGCGCGGCGCACGCGCTCGAGGGTGATGCCCGGCCGGAGCCGGAACAACACGACGTGGTGGAACATCACGTTCCGAGCTTGGCGGATTCGCGCGCCAGGGTAAAGCGGCGCCGGAGCCGAACGGTGCGGGTGGAGTGGCGGGGAAACGAAGGTTCAGCCGGCCTTGCGGTCAGGCTGCACCGCGCGCGGTTTCGAGCTTCCGCAAGGATTGCCGGCGCGCGCGGCCTGACAGCGCCTCAGGCGACGTCGCCGCGCTGCCGGACGCGGAGCGGACGGCGCGGCGCGTCCTCCTCGCCCACGAGGTGCCCGTGGTCGATGCAGGCGTCGCCCTCCATCCAGCAGAACACGAGCGTTTGCGCCGTGGCCTGCCCGGGGAAGTGCACGGTCAACGGGTGCATCCGGAGCACCGTCAGGCCGAGGCCCTCCAGTTCCTTGCGGCCGGCGAGGATCGCTTCGTCGTGGCGGGCGATCTCCAGCTCCAGATCGGCGATCGCCTGGCTCAGCCCTTCCGGCGAGCGCGACGCCTCCAGCTCTTCCTTGAGCTTCAGCGCGCGCAAGCGTTCGGTCCGCCGTTCGATGAGCTCCGCCGCGATCGCCTTGACCAGAGGGAGGAGGTCATTGGCTTGGTTCAGCGTGAACGAACTCATGGCAGGCGCCGAGCGGCCGGTGGTTGTCCCCGCGGACGCCGACCGACGGAAGTCGCGTCGGTCGAAACCTGGGGCACTCTAGCTAGTGGCATTCGGGCTGGGAGTAACCCGAGGCCCTAGAGTTGGCACGAAGAGCGTCGATTGCCAAGAGGCGTGACGGTGCGGACGCATCGCCCGTTCGGATCCCGAGCAGTTCGCGCTCGGCGCCACGGCGTGGCCGCTTTGCTGCCGCACGTGCGGCGTCCGGCGATCGGCTCGCCGTTCTGGCCGCCCCGTGCTCGTCGGGAGGCTCCGGTTCACGCTGCGCGCACGGCGTGCTCGGTGTCGTCGCCGCTTCGTCACGCTGCCGCTTGACGAGACCTTCGGGCGCCAGTCGGCAGGCGGCGACCGGACTCATACGACTCGCTGCGCGCCCTCGGACCGGCATCGTCTTCGCCGGCTGTCCGGGCTCCTTCGCCCGTCGGGTCTTGCGGCGTGCGCCCCTGCCCGCCGAGGCCAGCCGCGGCACGGCAGGAGGCGAAGGAGAAGGAATGCGGCCACCGCCGGTGGCTACCCGTGCGCCGCCCACGATCGCTCCCTGTCTTTCCCGAGTGATTGCTCCCTGTCGTCCCATGCGTCTCGGATGTCGTCTTCGACCGTTGGCGGCGGAGGCGGTGGCCGCGCTCCATCGATAGGGAAACGGCGACCCGACAAACTCGCGGGCTCGTCGAAAAAAACGCGCGTCA
>DATGPD010000688.1:0-3068 GCA_035305285.1 Planctomycetota bacterium | reverse complement strand
GCCGCCGACGACGAGGGCGAGCTCGACGCCGATGGCCTTGGCCGCCGCGATCTCGCGGGCCAGGGAGGTCGTCGCCTCGGGGGAGACGCCGAAACCCCCTGGTCCCGCGAGGAACTCGCCGGACAGCTTGAGCAGCGCGCGGCGCAAGGCCCTACTCGCCTACTGCGATGCGGGCGAAGCGGCCGACCTGGATGTTCTCGCCCAGGGTGGCGGCGGCCTCCTTGACGAGCTCGCCGACGGTCCTCTTGTCGTCCTTGACGTAGGGCTGGTCGAGCAGGACGACCTCGGAGAAGAACTTGTTCAGGCGGCCCTCGACGATCTTGTCGGCGACGGCCTCGGGCTTGCCCTCCTCGAGCGCCTGCTTGCGGAGCGCCGCGCGCTCGGCGGCGACGAGGTCCTCGGGCACGTCCTCGCGGCGCACGTATTTCGGCGCCGCCATGGCGATGTGCATGGCGAGGTTCCGCGCGAGGTCCTGGAACGTCTGGTTGAGCGCGACGAAGTCGGTCTCGCAGTTCACTTCCACCAGCACGGCGATCTTGCCGTTGTGATGGATGTAGCTGCCGACGAGGCCCTCGGACGCGGCGCGATCGGCCTTCTTGTCGGCCTTGGCGATGCCGCGCTCGCGCAGCAGCTTGGCCGCGGCGTCGAGGTCGCCACCCGCGTCCTCGAGTGCCTTCTTGACGTCCATCATGCCGGCGCCGGTCATGCCGCGCAGCTTCTTGATCAGTTCGGTGTTCACTGCCATGGTGCTTCGTTCCTCCGGTCCGCCGTGGGGCGGTGGCGTGGTCTCACGGCTCTCGCGCGGGTTCGCGGTCGAGCCGGGTGGTTCGCGCTGGACGCGCCCGCGCGGTCTCCGTCAGGCGCGCGGTTCGTCGTCGTCGCCGGCCGGCGCGTCGGTGCCCGAAGCGTCGTCGGTGGTCGCCTCGTCCGTGGCGGCCGCGACCGCGGCGGCGGCCCCTTCGTCCTCACCTTCGGTGGCGGCTTCCGCCGCCTCCTTGATGGCGCGCTCCGGCGCCGACATCGGGGTCGGCAGCGTCTCGCGGGCGGACTCGACGGCGGGCTGCTCGACGACTTCCTCGGCGCCGCCGCGCATCTCGACGATCACGTCGGCCAAGCGCGCGGTCACCAACTGGATCGACCGGATGGCGTCGTCGTTGCCCGGCACGATGAAGTCGAGGACATCGGGATCCGAGTCCGTGTCGGCCAGCGCCACCACCGGGATGTCGAGCTTGTTCGCCTCGCGCACGGCGATCGCTTCCTTGGTGGGATCGATCACGAAGAGCGCGTCCGGCAAGCGGTTCAGGTCGCGGATGCCGCCCAGGTACCGCTGCAGGCGCTGCAGTTCCTTGCCGAGGTCGATCTGCTCCTTCTTGCTGTAGCGCAGGATCGACTCGTCTTCGAACATGGCCTCGAGCTCACGCAGGCGCTCGACCCGTGTGCGCATGGTCTTGAAGTTCGTCATCAGGCCGCCGAGCCAACGCTCGTTGATGTACGGCATGCCGCAGCGTTTCGCTTCGGCCGCCAGGATCTCCTGGGCCTGCTTCTTGGCGCCCACGAACAGGATGGTGCCGCCGCGGTCGGCGACGTCGCGCAGGAAGTTGAAGGCCTTCTCGCTCTCGACCAGCGTCTTCTGCAGGTCGATGATGAAGATGCCGTTGCGTTCGGCGAAGATGTAGCGCTTCATCTTGGGATTGCAGCGCTTCGTCTCGTGGCCGAAGTGCACACCGGCTTCGAGCAGTTGCTTCATTCCGAGGTACGACACGTTGATCCTCCACGGCGGGATGTTGAGGTGGGAGTCGGTGCCCCTGCCTGCGCGTCACCCGAGGGGGTGGCAGGCGGGAGCGCCCGCGAACCGTTTCCGGGACGTTCACCCGGGCGGACATCCCGCTGCCGCCAGGCAAACCTACCGAGTATACAGGCTCGACGCGCGCAGGTAAAGCGAGCGCCGGAAGAACCAGCGGCTGCTACCCGCCGAACCGAGACCGCGACGTCTCGGAGGGAACCAAGCCGCGGTAACGACCGCCGCGCGAACCGGGACGCGGTCGAGCCAAGCGAAGCGGCGCCGCGATCGGATCGCGACGCCGCTGGGAATCCGGTCAGCGAACGAGCGGATCTGGGCCGCCGGCGCCGCCGCGCCCGGGCGCGCTGCTCAGAGTCCGCCCAGCGCCTCTTGCGCGGCGCCGTAGCTCGGGTCGATCTCGAGCGCCCGCTCGTACGCCTGGCGCGCGTTCGCACCGTCGTTGGCGCCGCCCCGCGCCTGGTAGGCGCGGCCGAGCCAGTAGTACGCCTCGGCGCTCTCCGGCGGCAGGAGCGCGCCTTGTTGCGCGCGGCGAACGGCGTCGTCGACGCGACCGGCCTCGAGGTAGGCGCGGGCGAGGTACGTGAACAACGGCGGCACGAACACCGCGCCGTCCATCTGCACCGCGGCCTCGAGGCGCGACTGCGCTTCGGCCACGTTGCCGCACTCGAACAGCGTGATGCCGAGCTGGGACGCTGCCGACAGCGAGGTCGGGTCGAGGTTCACCGCCTGCGACAACTCGTACTCGGCGGTGGCGCAGTCCCCGAGGCGGAACGCCACGTTGCCGAGGTTGTTGT
This sequence comes from Planctomycetota bacterium, assembly GCA_035305285.1. GTDB lineage: Bacteria > Planctomycetota > UBA1135 > UBA1135 > UBA2386 > DATGPD01. The sequence goes on along the minus strand of DATGPD010000688.1, from coordinate 473 downwards.
GGGCCGTGGGGCTGGCGGGGTCGAGCACCACCGCGCGGCGGAACGACTGCTGCGCCAGTTCCAGTTCGTCGAGATCGCGGTACACGCGCCCGAGGTTCACCTGCACGGTGCTGCGCTCCTGGTTCGAGAGACCGGAGTCGGGAGCGGCCGACAGCGTAGCGGCGAGCTCCATGGTGGTGCGCGCCTGCTGCAGGTCACCGAGCTGGTAGAGCACGATGCCCTTGGTGTTCTGCACGCGGGCGTCGTCCGACGCGATGCGCTCGGCGCGCTGGATGGTGTCGAGCGCATCGGCCAGCCGGCCGGCGTAGGTGCTGGGGTCCGACTGGTACTGGTTCTGGTAGGTGATGGCCAAGTGGACGTGGGCCTCGAGATGGTTCGGGTCGGCCTCGAGCGCCGCTTGGTAGGCCTCGATGGCGGTGCCGTACGCGCCCTGGCACGCCAGCGCGCGCCCCTTGCCGACGAGCGCGTCGGCG
>DATGPD010000687.1:0-4890 GCA_035305285.1 Planctomycetota bacterium | reverse complement strand
CGCGCTGTCGAGGTCGAGGTCGAGCACCGTCACCGCGCCGCGCGGCGCGAGCACCGGCAGGTTGATCCCCGAACCCGGTCCGACGTCGAGGATCCGCGCGCCGGCGCCGGCGCGCACGCCCGCGACCTCGTCGAGCATGCGCGCGAAGATCGCCTGGCGCGCACGGAACCACCAGTGTTCCGGCGCGCCGCGGTAGGCCGCGTGGACGCTCGCCCTCACCGTTCGCCGGTCGGTTCACTCGCCGGGGCGGCCACGGGCGCGGGCGCCGTGCGCTCGCCGCGGCCGCCGAAGTGGATCCGGAACCACATCCTGGCCACGGTCCACAGGGTCTTGGGGATGTGCCCGGGGCGGACGCTGGTCGTGCCCGCGGTGCGCGGGTAGTGGCGCACACCCTTCTCGACCGAGCGGAAACCGGCGCGGCGGATCTTGGCGACCATCTCGGTGTCGACGAAGAAGTCGTGCGACCACAGCGTGAGGCGGTCGTTGACCTCGCGCGTCCACATCTTGAACGCGCAGTCGACGTCGCGCACCTTCACCCGGAACAGCACGCGCACCAGCCGGTTGTAACCCCACGACAGGATGCAGCGCAGCACCGAGTCGTAGCGGTAGACGCGGAAGCCGAACACCGCGTCGGCGCCGTCCGGGTTGCCCGGCCCCTTGATCAGGGGGATCGCGTCCTTGATCTCGCGGACGTCGAACTGGTTGTCCGAGTCCGTGTAGAAGACCAGGTCGCAGCGCGCCGCCTTGAACCCGTCGGCGAGCGCGCGCCCGTAGCCGAGGTTGGTCGGGTGCACGATCTGGCGCACGCGGCCGTCCTCGCGCGCGAGGGCATCGACGATCTCGCCCGTGCGGTCGCGCGAGCCGTCGTTGACGACGATCACCTCGTAGTCGGCGAAGTGCCCGCGCAGGAAGTCGAGGCACGCGCGCACCTGCTTCTCGATGTTGTCCTCCTCGTTGAACGCGGGGAGGACGATCGACAGCGACTGGGAAAAGGGCGGGCGGGAAGGCACGGGCGCGCGGGGAAGCTTATCCCGCCGCGCGCGCCGAATCGGGACGACCTGCTCCGCCCGCACGCGCGCTGCCGTCGGGCGTGCGGACCGTCAGCGCTCGCGGCAGCCGGCGTCGAACGGCGGCGTGCGCGGCGCGCCGAACAGGTCGTCGGGCGGCACGAACGCGGGGTCGGCGGCGCCGAGCAGGGGCGAGCCGGCGCTCGGCCGCACGTCGAGGGCGCTCCCGTCGAAGGTCGCTCCGACGAAGTCGGCGAGTCCGGTGCCGCGCGCGAACGGCGCCGTCGTGCCGCGCACCGTGCCGAGGGCGACGTTGCCGCGGACGAGCACGCCGGCGGAGCCGTTGTGGAAGTAGACCGCGTCGCCGCTGCCGCTGTAGATCGCGTTGTTGAGGAACGCCATCCCTGGCCGGCCGCCCCACGCCGCGAGCGACACCGCACGCCCCGGGCACAGCACCGTGTTGTGTGCGAACACGAGGTCGCGCGTCGCTCCCTCGTGGTCGTGGCTGGTGAACCCCGCGGTACCGCCGAACAGCGCGTTGTTGAACACGATCGCCTCGCCCTGCACCTGGAGCACGACGTCGTTGCTGCGGTAGCACACGTTGCGCTCGACGACGTTCGGCTGCCGGCCGCCGGTCCCGTACAGCAGGATGCACGGGTAGTTGGTGTCGTGCACGACGTTGCCGACGATGTGGTTGCCGTAGCTGCCCTGCTTCAGCTCGATGCCGTCGCCCTGCATCCCCGAGCAACGGTACACGTGGTTGTGGGCGATGACGCTGAACGCGGTGACGAACGCGCCGCGCGCCGCGCCGAGGTAGAGGCCTTCACCGCTGCCCGCGGTGTCGTGCACCTCGTTGCGCGTGAGCCACAGCCGCGCGGTGTCCGCCGAGTTGGCTGCGATCCCGACACCGCCGACGTGGTGCACGTGGCAGCGGTCCAGCCACACCTCGACGCAGTCGTACAGCTTGACGCCGGTGTCGCCGCCGGTGATCTCCAGGCCCTGCAGGGCGAGGAACCGGCCGAAATCGACGTTGAGCGCGTTCTGCGCGGGGTCGGGCCGGGTGAGCACCACGCGGGCGCCGTCGCGCGCCGCGATCCAGATCGGATGGCTCGCGGTGCCGGCGAGGCGGATGCCGAGGCGGGCCGCGATCACGTAGCGCCCGGCGCCGATCTCCAGGCGGTCGCCGGGGCGCAGGGCGAGGATCGCGGCGCGCAGCGCGGCGCCGTTGTCCGCCTCGCTGCGGTGCGGGTCGAAGTCGTGCACGAGCACGCGTGCAGGCGCGACCATGCCCCAGGCGGGCGCGAACGCCGGGCGCGCGGCGCTCGGCCCGGCCGCGAGGTCGGGTGCTCCGACGCGCGGCGTCGCGTCGTCCGCGGGGGCGCGCGGCGGGGCGCACGCCGCAGCGCACAGGACGGCGCAGGGCACCACGACTCGGGTGAGGAACGGCAGCAGCGGACGGAGCATGGCGGAGGTGCGACGGGACTGCGGGGTGCCTGGTCGCGCCGCCCTACGCCGGGGCGCGCGGAAGCGGCCGCGCCTTCCCGGTTCGGTGCGCACGCGCGGCCCTGCGCCGCACGCGTCGCCGTTCGCTTGTGCCGCGCGCAGCAGGCCGCTAAGACCCTCGCGCCATGCGTCGGCTCCTGTTCGCGCTGCTCGCGGTCGCGGTGCTCGGCGCACTGACCGCGGGGCACATCACGCTCACGCACGGCGGGTTCGCCGCCTTCGCGCACCGGCTCGACGTCGGCGCCTCGGCGCGCGGCGAACTGATCGTCGGCCACCTGCCGGTCACCTGACACCTGACCTGCCCGGTCACCAGTTGGTTGACCAAGCATTCGGAGTCGGGCTCGGCGTTCCGTTCGCGGCGCTACACCAGCTTCGCGGCGATGACCGAAGCGATCGACGCAGGCACGCTGAAGGCCGCGTTCCTCCTCGCCCCGCTCGCGATGGTGATGAAGCGCAAGGGCACGGACATCAAGATCGTGCACCTCGGCCACCGCGACGGCACGACGCTGATCGTGCGCAAGGACTCGCCGGCGCGGACCTTCGCCGACCTGAAGCACAAGCGCATCGCGATCCCGCACCGCTACTCGAACCAGCGGATCCTGATCGAGCGGCTGTGCGAGCAGTTCGGGATGGCGTCGAGCGACGTGACCCTCATCGACTTCCCGCCGCCGGAGATGCCCGCCGGCCTGCGTACGGGACAGTTCGACGCGTACATCGTGGGCGAGCCCGCGGCGGCGAAGTCCGAGATGGACGGCTTCGGTCGGGTCCTCTACTTCACCAAGGACATCTGGCCGAACTTCATCTCCTGCGTGCTGGTGGTGCACGGTGACCTCATCCGCGAGAACCGCGCGCTGGTGCAGGAGCTGGTCGACGGCATCCGCGCCTCGGGCTTGTGGATGGAGCAGCCCGGCGAAGACCTCGCTCCCGGGATCGTGAGCGCCGCCGAGGCCACGCCGGCGCAGCACGTCGACCCCGACGTCATCGTCCTGCAGGACGAGTTCGGCCGCACGCATCGCATCCAGGCCGCGGCGATCGCGGCGCGAACGGAGTACTACAACCAGGACCCGGACCTGCTGCGCCACGTGCTGACCAGGCCGATCGACCGCGTGCGCTACGACGACCTCGTCCCCGCGCGCGCCGAGTTCGAGTTGATCCAGCGCTACGCCGAGCGCCTGGGCTACTTCGACTTCCGGCCGGTGACACCGGAGGACCCGTTCGGCTTCGACGACTACTGCGATACGTCGTTCGCGGTGCGAAGATGACGCGCCCGTCCGCCGGCTCGCCGTCCGCGATGCAGAGTCCGACCGTCCCTCGTCAGGAGCCCGTCGGCCATCCGCCGCCGCCCGGCGGCGGTCCGGTCCTGCACCGACCCGCGCGTCCCGCGCTCGCGGCGGCGCCGCGCGAGCAGCGCGCGGGGCGGTTGCGCCGCTGGCTGCTCTCGCTCTCCGGCGTGCTCGCCTGCCTCGGCCTCTGGCACCTGGCCACCCTGGGCAACTCGCGCACCGACATCTCGGGACCGCTGCTCGTCGCCGAGGGGCTGCGCGAGCTGCTCGCGCAGGGCGTCCTGCAGAAGAACGTGGTCGCGTCGCTGTTCCGCGTGGCGTGGGGCTTCGTGCTCGCCGCGACGGCGGGGATCCCGCTCGGCATCCTGCTCGGGCGGTCGGCGGGCGCCAACAGCGCGCTCGATCCGGTCGTGCAGATCCTCCGGCCGATCTCGCCGATCGCCTGGCTGCCGATCAGCACGCTGCTGTTCGGCGGCGTCACGTTCTTCGACCCGGCCGACGTGTCGTCGATCTTCCTGATCTTCCTGGCCGCGTTCTTCCCGATCGTCACCGCGACCCGCGCCGCGGTGCGCGCGATCGACCCGCGCTACTTGCGCTCGGCGCAGAACTTCGGGGTCGAAGGGATGGAGCTGGTGCGGCTCGTCATCCTGCCGGCCGCGTTGCCGCAGATCCTCACCGGATTGCGCCTCGCGCTGGGCATCGCGTGGGTCGTAGTCGTCGCCGCCGAGATGCTCGGCGTGCAGTCCGGGCTCGGGTTCCAGGTGAACGACGCGCGCAACAACCTGCGCTACGACCTCGTGATCGCGGCGATGGTGATGATCGGCATCATCGGCCTCCTGCTCGACCGGTTGATGACCGCGGTCGAGACCGCGGTCCTGCGCCGACGGGGGATCGTCCGGCGATGAGCGGCGCGGTCGCGACGGCGGCCCCGGCCAAGATCCGGGTCGCGGGCCTGAGCAAGGCGTTCGGCGCCGGCGCCGGGCGGGTCGACGTGCTCACCAAAGTCGACCTGGAAGTGCGCGCCGGCGAGTTCCTGGCGCTGGTCGGTCCGTCCGGCTGCGGCAAGTCGACCCTGCTCAACTGCATCGCCGGCTTCG
>DATGPD010000686.1:0-4688 GCA_035305285.1 Planctomycetota bacterium | reverse complement strand
CGGAGGCGGCGGCGCGGGGCGCGGCCGGGGCGCGGCGGCGACCGGCGGACGCGCAGGCTGCGGCGGCTCGTCCGCCGGCTCCCCGGCGTCGGCCTGTGCGGGAGCGGGAGCAGGAGTGCGCGCCGACTTCGGCGGAGACGCCGCTGCGCGCGCGGCGCGCGGCTCCGGCGCGCCGTCCTCGTCCCCGTCGTCTTCCGCGTCGTCGGGCGCGGACGCGCGCGCCGGCCGGCGGCGCACACGCGCCGGAGGCTCGGTCGCCTCTTCATCCTCGTCGGCGGCCGCCGGAGCGCGGCGGCGGCGGCGGCGCGGAGGCGCCTCTTCTTCCTCCGCTTCCGCATCGTCGACTCCACCCGATGCACCCGCACCGGCGAGCGCGGGTCGCAACGTGCGTGCGCGTTCGACCAGCACCCCCACGCCGCCGAAGCTCCGGCGCAGCATCGACGAGATCAGCCACTCGGTCGCGAGCACGAGCGCCACGAGCGCGCCGAACAGGACGACCATGAGGCGCCCCGGCCCGCCGAACGCGTGCGCGAGGCGCGGCGACAGCACCGCGCCCAACCGGCCACCGGCGCCGTGCGGACTCTGCGCGGAGACGCCCGCCATCCCGTCCGCGCCGGCGAGCAGGATCGAGACCATCGCGGTGAACACGACGACCCCGAGTACCTTCAGCACCAGGCGCTCCATGCGGACGCCGAGGAACAGGCTGACGCCGTAGCCGATCAGGAAGACGAACAGCAGCCACGCGGCCTTGCCGAACACGAGCAACAGACCGCAGGCGAGGACGTAGCCGAACGTGCCGCCGAGGTTGTGCGCACCGCGCGGGATCGCGTCGACCCCCGGGTCGGGGAGCTGGAAGCTCACCAGGGCGAGCAGCATGTAGAGCCCGAAGCCGATCAGCACGATCGCGACGACTTCGCGCGCGCGCGCCGCGAAGGCGTCCAGCTCGGACGAGCGATCCTCGTTCTGGGGACGGCCGCGGCTCATCGCAGATCGTCAGTCGTCGGTTGGGTTCGCATGCCGCCGCTGTGCGCCGCGGCCCGTGCCGCCCGCACCCTCGCCAGCGGGCGGAGTGTAGGGACGGCCGGGGTCCGGGCAAACCGCCAACTTCCCGCACGATGCGGCGGCGCGGTCGCTCACTCGCCCAGGTACGCGCGGACGCGCGACCAGTAGCCCGCAGTCGCGCCGGACTGCGCGCCGCGCGGCCCGCCGTTGTGCGTGCGCGCGATCACCTCCGCGTCGCCCGTGCGCCACGCGTCCGGCACCCAGCGCTGCATGTAGGCGGCGATCACCCGCTCGGCGTAGTCGCGCCGGCGGCAGTCCTCGTAGTCGAAGCCGGCGGCCGGGCCGAGGCTCGGGTCGAACGCGACGGCGTCGAGCCAGTACACGCGGTGGATCTGGTAGGGACCGATCGCGCGTCCGCCGTCGCCGTCAGGGCACGGGTCGCGCCCGCCGGTTTCCACGAAGTGGATCGCGTCGAGGATCGCGCGGTGTCGGTCCGGCGGCGCGGGCCACGCCACGACCGCCGCGAGGAGCGCGACGGCGACCAGGGCGAGCCGCCCGGTGAAGCGCCGGCCGCGCCCGCGGACGAGGCGGCGCAGCGGGGAGGCGCGCAGGTGAAGGCGCGCGGCGACGTCCCCTGCGCGGCGCGCGAGCCTGCCACGCCACGTCGAGCGCCCGCGCCCTGCATCTGGCCCACCCATCGCCGCACACGATAGGGCCGCGACACCGTGCTCGAGCGCGTTCGTGCGAGCCGGATCGTGCGCCACGGCGGCCCCCTGCGGCTCGGGGTATCCGGGGTCGCCCGGCCATCCCGGAGGGACCGCGCCGTCGAGGAACGTGACGTTCCCGGCGCCTGCGCTGCGCGAAGAGTCGCCGCCCTTGCCGCCCATCGAGCCGCGGAGTGTAGCTGCCCGCGGCGAAAGAAGGCCCAGGGTCGGTGGGTGCACGGTACGCACTGACCGCCACCCCTCGGCGCAGGCGGCCCGTCCGTCTCACCGGCAGACCGGCGCCATTGCAACGGACAAGGGGCAGCCGGCGCGCGCCGCCTGCGGACGATCGTTGACAGCGGCGCGCGCGCCGCGATCGTGCCCCGCGTGTGGCACCTCGTCCCAGCGGACGCGCGCGGCAGCGACGGCCCGCTCCTGCAGCGGCGCGGCGTCGTGCACGGCCGGATCGTGCCGGCGGACGACGGCGCGGGCGAGGCGGCGGATGAGCCGGGCCTGGAAGAAGCGTGGGCGCGCGCGGAACCGATCTTCCTGCCGGGGATCCTCAGCGCCGCGCTGCCGCCGCTGCGCGCCGCCATCGCCGACGCGCTGGCCTTGTTCGACCACCTGCGCGAGGGCGGGCGCTTCCTCGACGCCGTGCTCGCGCTGCTCGAAGGGCGTCCCGAGTTCCGTCCGGAAGGGTCGACGGTCGACCGGCTGGAAGCGCGCGAGATCGAGAAGGTGTTCGTGTCCGGTGTGGTCGACGGCAAGCGCGTGCGCGCGGGACGCGACGTGTGGGCCAAGCTGGCGTGGGTCGCGCACGACGAGCGGGACCTGTCGCTGCGCATCCGGTTCTCGTGCGGCACGGAGCAACTGCACGACTGGCACCGCGACGTCGAGGCGCAACAGTGGGCGGATCGGTTCGCCGAGGCGCTGTTTCCGGAGTGCGCGGCGCTGGCCGCGAATCCGGAGCTACGCGACCTGCTGGCGCGGTTGCTCGGCGCGCAGCCGCGGTTGTCGGAGCGCATCGTCTTCTCGTTTGCTCCGGGTGGCGGCGTCGTGTTCCACCACGACGCGGATCCGACGCAGCGCGGCGTGGTGTACGGGCAACTCGTCGGAAGCACAGCGTGGCTGGCACTGCCGTACCGCGAACTGGTGCGGCACGTGGTGGAGCACGCGGGCGAGCGCGGCGAGCGCGCGGATCCGGCCGAGGTCGGGGCGCGACTGCACACCGAGGATCCCGTGCTCGGTGCGCTGCTGAACGAGGACCCGGCGTTCACCCGCCGGCTCGCGAACGCGGGCTGGCTGGTCGTGCTGGAGGCGGGCGACGCGCTGGTGCTGCCGTCGCACGATGCGGAGCGGGTCGCGTGGCACTCGGTGTTCGCGGTCGGCGCCGAGCCGAGCCTGGCGCACAGCCACGGGTTGTTCGCGGGATGAGGAGACCGGAGTCGCGGGGGCCGAAGCGGAGCGGCGTGCGTCGGCGGGAGCACGAGCACCGGTCGCAGGCGCCGGCTGCCGCGGGGTCGAAGGTCGGTGCCGCCGGGGGGCACAACTGCAACTGACAGGGCGCGGACGGCGTGCTACGACGAGACGATGCCTGATCCGGGCGCGGCCATGATCGAAGCTCTGGGCACGATCGTGCAGATCCTCCATCGCTACGCGCCCCGTTCGGCGGTGTCGGTCGAGGAGCTGCTGGCGGCGGCCCGCGCCGGGGTTCCGGACCTCGGCGAGCGGTTGTGCAGCCCGGTGTTGTGGGGCGACGGCGGGCTGTGGGACACGGGGCCGCAGGTCCTGCAACGCCCCCACCACGATCCGGAGGTCTGCCGCCGGGACGAGCTGGCGTACCGCGCCGCGTTCCTCGCGCTGGCGGAGCACATCGAGCGCGAGCGGCTGGGCGCGGAACACGAGCGGAGGGTGGTCCGCGAGGTCGCCGACATGTTCCGGGCCTGGGAGCGCGACGGGCTCTGAAGCGCGCGCGACGCCGGCGGCGAGGGAATGACGAAGGCTTCTCCACCTCGCCCCCGGAGCAGTCCCACACCGTTGTGGTTCCACTCCTAGATGGAGAAGCCCTGCGTCGCTGTCCGCGACCGCCGGAACCGATCCGGGTGCCGCGGACGAGGCTATCTAGAGGGGCACCCCGAAAAAGTTGTCGGGTCTTCGAAGAAATTTCATCGCGAGTGCTGCCGGCCAAGGAGGGCGCGAGCCTTGCGCGGGTCGAGGCGCTCGGGGATCGTCCCGGGCTCTCCGAGCCGGCGCACGCGCCGAAGGAGTACCAGCAAGTTGTCGATCCTCTGCGTCGCCGTGTTGGGCCTGCTCGCGCAGGGCCCCACCGAGGAGCTGTCGGCCCGCGATGCGCTCGCCCGTTTCGACGCGCTGCCCGTGCTCCGGCAGGCGATGCTCGTGCGCCGGCTGGAACAGAAGGTCGCGCTCGCCGACGACCCGGCCGTGCGACGGATCGCCTCGCTCCGGCTCGACCCCGGCGTCCCGCTCCCCGACGCACCCGCACCGGTGTGGTTCGACCCGGCGGAATGGGCTCCGGTCGCACCTGAACGCAGGGTCGCCCCGCCGTCCGACCCGCGGCACCGCGCGGTGCGCGCGGCGATGCCCGAGGTCACGGTGATGCCCGACCTCGCGCGCGGGGTCCGCTACGACTGGCGCACCGGCAGCATCATCCGCGCCCGGAGCCTCGGGTGGCGGGAGCGCTTCGCCAACCTCGCGCACGGCTACCCGCCGGGCGCGGACGAGGCCTACGCGCGCGTGCTCGCCGCACTGGACCGTGACCCGTTGCAGCGCCGGCTCGCCGATTACTTCGAGCACCTCTACGCCGACCGCGACGGCACGGTGTGGGAAGGGGTCACCCTCTACGAGGCGTGGTACGCGGGCAGGACGATGGAGATGCCCGACGTCGACGCGATCGCGTTCGCCGTGCAGATCCTCGGCGACCGCTCGTTCGTGTCGCCGATCCCCGCCGACGCGCGGCGCGAG
>DATGPD010000685.1:0-6701 GCA_035305285.1 Planctomycetota bacterium | reverse complement strand
CGCCCTCGACGCGGCCGGCGCGCGTCTGCCCCTCGCGATCGACGCGGTCGACGGCAGCGTGCGCCTGACCGTCCCGGCCGCGTTCGTCGCCGACTGCCATCTGCCGCTCGTCGTCGACCCGCTGATCCGGACGGAGACGCTGCAGCCGACGGCCTTCCACGAGGACGCGCCGTCGCTCGCGTGGTGCGGGCAGGCGCAGACGTGGTTCGCCGTGTGGCAGCGGCACTACAGCGCGACCGACCTGGACGTGTTCGCGCAGCGCCTCGACCACACCATGACGCCGGTCGGCACCCGCACGTCGATCGACATGACCCTCGACAGCTGGGAGCGGCCGAAGGTCGCGTCGACCCACACGCCGCCGCGGTTCCTGACCGTCGCGCAGGTGGTGCCGGCGGGGAACGCGGGGCCGTCGTGGATCGGCGGCCGCCTGTTCCGCACGGACACCGGGTCCTTCGACCCGGTGCTGGTCATCGACCGCGAAGGCGTCGCCGGCCACCACCCCGGCAACAAGACGACGCCGGACGTCGGCGGCGACACGAACGGGTTGTCCCCGAGCCACTTCACGGTGGTCTTCTGCCGGGAGGCCGGTCCGGACAACCGCGACGTGTTGCTGCGCCAGGTCACGGCGGACGGCGCGCTGCGCACGGCGAGCGCGCTGGTCCTCGACGACACCCGCGCCGACGAGCACAGCCCGGCGATCTCGCACGGCAACGGCTGGTGGGTCAACGACCGGCAGCGCTGGGCGGTCGTGTGGATCCGCAGGGCGGTGCACCACGGCGTGCCCGACGGCGACGTGCGCGCCGCGATCATCACCACCGACGGCCAGCCCGATCCGCTCGCCGGCGGCGCGCCGTTCACCCTCGATGAGACCGCGGCCGACGACGACGCCCCTTCGGTCTCCTCGCTGATGGAGGGCGACAGGGTGAAGTTCCTCTTCCTCTGCACGGTCACGCGCAAGGTCGGCGGTGGCGACCGCGACGTGTTCGGGATCCTGTTTGACGGCCACGGCGCGGTGCGCAGCACGCAGAACCTGTCGCAGATCGACGGCTCCCCCGCCGGCATCGTGCAGGGTGACGCGAGCGTCGACACCGACGGAGCGCGCTTCGTCGTCACCTACACCGAGCACGTCGGCCACACGCGCTCCTTCCTGTCCTTGCTCGCGTGGCAGCCGCACGACGACCAGCTCCTGTTGCAGCAGGGCCGCGTGCAGCTCGCGTCCGGCTACCAGCGCGACGCGCGCGTGTGCGCGCGCAGCAGCAGCGGCGCCGGACACCCGCACTACGGGGTCGCGTACACCGTCCTGCCCGGCTCGGGCAACCGGCACGTCGCGCTCGCGCTGTTCGACGGCGTCCTGCCCGGCGGCTTCTCGATCCGCCCGACCGGCTGCGCGGGCCTGGAGGTCACGCCCGCCAGCACGCCCGCGATCGGGCACAGCATCGCCTTCAACCTCAACCGCGGGGGCGTGGTCGGCATGCTGCTCGGCTTGCCGGCGCACGTCCCGTTGCCCTGCGCCAGCTGCGCGCTCGGCGTCGCCGACCCGCTGCTCCTGCCCGGCACCACGCTCCCGATCCCGCCGTTCCCGAACCTCGTCGGCGCCGTCGTCGCGGTCCAGTGCTTCCACGTCGGCACCGGGACCTGCTTCGGGAACCTCGCGCTCTCGAACACGGTGGACGTCACCATCCAGTGAACGCGCGGCGCGCACGCAGTGCCTGCGCGGCCCGGCGCACTTCTCGCTCGGCTTCCTGAAGCCGAGCGAGTCGTTCCCGTTCGGCCACCCGAGAGCGCTCGGAGCCCCCGGTGCGGGCGGATCGATGGGCTACGCCGATCCCGAGTCGCGGATCGGCTACGGCTACGTGACCAACCGCATGGGGTCCACCTGCGCGGCGATCCGCGCGCCGTCGCGCTGCGCACGGCGATCCCTGAGCCGCTGCGGGGCGGCGCGCGCCGCCCCGCAGCGGAGCACGCGCCCGAGGCGCGCCCCCCGGCGCAGCCGGTTGCGCGGAGAACTCGCGGCTTCGGGCACGGGCGCTTCCACCGCAGAAACACCCGCACGGAGTCGTGTTCCGCCCGTGGTGCGCGCCCGGCCCCGAAGCCGCGCCATCTCGGCGCTTTGCAGCGCGGCACGAGCCTTGTCTTGGGCGCGGCCCCTATGCAGCGATCCGAACACGACCTCGGCGAGAACGGCCCCGGCTCGGTACACGAGCACGTCGGCCGCCGCACAGCATCCCAGCGCGAACACGATCCGATCGCTTCGGACCCCGCGTCGACGACCGGAGGCGGCGCGAACCAACCACGATCGCGATGGTTCGCGTCGACCGTCCTGATCTTCACGGTGCTCGGCGTCGGCGGCGCGCTCGCCGCCTGGAAGCGCACCGCGCTGCAGGAGGCCGAAGTGCTCGCTGCCTCCCAGCCCGAACCGATGGAGGCGGTCACCGTGGCGGTCGCCAGGGAGCGCATGCACACGCGCACGACGACCGCGATCGGCACCGTGCTCGCGTTGCGCTCGATCACGCTGCGCAACGAGCTTCCCGGAACGGTGCGCGAAGTGCGGCTCGTGCCCGGACAGATCGTCGACGAAGGCACCCTGCTCGTCGCCCTCGACGTGTCGGTCGAGGAGGCCGAACTGCGCGCGCAGCAGGCGCAGGCCGCGCTCGCCGAGACCGTCCTCCGCCGCCTGGAGCGCGCCGGCGAGCATCGCGGCGCCTCCGCGATGGAGATCGACCGGGCGCGCGCCGAGCTGGACGTGGCCCGCGCGCAGGTCGAACGCATCCAGGCGGTGATCGCGCGCAAGACGATCCGCGCGCCGTTCCGCGCCCGCGTCGGCATGGCGGACATCCATCCCGGCCAGTACCTCGACGCCGGCACCTACCTCACCACCCTGCAGGGGGTGGACGAGGCCGCGCACGTGGACTTCACCGTCGCACAGCGCGTCGCCGCCGCCCTGCGCCCCGGCGACCGCGTCGAACTCGTCGCCGCGGGTGAACCCGTGCACGCATCGATCGTCGCCGTCGACGCGCGCGTCGACCCCGGCACGCGCAACGCGACGGTCCGCGCGCGCATCGACTCCGGCCCCGTGCTCGCGCCCGGCGCTTCGGTCCGCGTGCGCGTGCCGATCGGTTCACCGCAGCCGGTGGTCAGCGTGCCGGTGAGCGCGCTGCGCAAGGGGCCGGAAGGCGACCACGTGTTCGTCATCGCCCCCGACGAGCACGGTCAGCCGCGGGCCCGCCTGCGACTGGTGCAGAGCGGCGCGATGCTCGGCGACGAGATCATCGTGCACCGCGGCCTCGCCCCCGGCGAGCAGGTCGCCGCCTCGGGATCGTTCAAGCTGCGCGAGCAGGTGCTCGTCGCCATCGCCGAGCCCGGCGCCGAAGGCGGCGCGCAGGCCCGCTGACCCGCGTCCCGCCCGACAGGAGTCCTCCGATGCGAGCGTTCACTGATCTGTTCATCCGCCACCCCGTACTCGCGGCGGTGGTCAACCTCGTGCTCGTGCTCGTCGGCTGGCGCGCGCTCACCACCCTGCCGGTGCAGCAGTATCCCCAGCTCGAGAGTTCGTCGATCGTCATCACCACGGTCTACACCGGGGCGAGCGCGGAGACGGTGCGCGGCTTCCTGACCACGCCGATCGAGCGCGCGGTCGCCGCGATCGGCGGGGTCGACCACATCGAGTCGCAGAGCCGCGCCGGGGTCAGCACGATCACCATCCGGCTGAAGCTGGACCACAGCACGACCACCGCACTCGCCGAGGTCACCGCCCGGTTGCAGCAGGTGCGCTCGGAGCTGCCGCCGGACGCCGAGCCGCCGCAGGTCGAGGTGCAGCGCGCCGACCGGCCGTACGCGACGTTCTACATCGGCTTCACGTCGCATGAGCGCACCGCCGCGCAGCTCACCGACTTCCTCGCCCGCACCGTGCAGCCGCAGCTCGCGACGATCCCCGGCGTGCAGAAGATCAGCAACAACGAGGGCGGGCGGCAACTGGCGATGCGCGTGTGGATCGACCCCGAGCGCCTCGCCGAGCTGAACCTCGCCCCGGGCGACGTGCAGGCCGCACTGCAGCGCAACAACTACCTGGCCGCGGTCGGCCGCACGAAGGGCAACCTCGTGCAGGTCAACCTGCTGGCCGACACCGACCTGCGCACCACCGAGGAGTTCGCCAACCTGATCGTCGCCGAGCGCGACGGCGCGGTCGTCCGGCTCAGCGACGTCGCGCGCGTCGAGCTCGGCGCCGAGGAGGCCGAGCTGGTCGCGAAGTACAACGAGCAGGAAAGCGTCTACCTCGGCGTGTGGCCCCTGGTCGGCGCCAACGAGCTGGACGTCGCCGACCGCCTGCGCGCGGAGATGGAGCGCCTGCGCCCGACCCTGCCCAAGGACGTCGAGATGCGCCTGGTGTGGGACGGCACGGTGTTCATGCGCGACGCGCTCGCCGAGATCAGCAAGACGCTGATCGAGACGATCCTGATCGTCGGCGTCGTCGTCTTCCTGTTCCTGGGTTCGGTGCGCACCGCGCTCGTGCCGCTGGTCGCGATGCCGGTGTCGCTGGTCGGCGCGGCGATCGTCATGCTCGCGCTCGGGTTCAGCCTGAACCTGCTCACCATCCTGGCGATCGTCCTGTCGGTCGGTCTGGTGGTCGACGACGCGATCGTGGTCGTCGAGAACGTCGCGCGCCACGTGCGCGAGGGCAAGACGCGCTTCCAGGCCGCGATCGTCGCCGCGCGTGAGCTGCTCGGACCGATCATCGCGATGACCATCACCCTCGCCGCGGTGTACACGCCGATCGGCTTCCAGGGCGGCCTCACCGGGTCGCTGTTCCTGGAGTTCGCCATCACCCTGGCCGCCGCGGTGGTCGTGTCCGGCATCGTCGCCCTCACCCTGTCGCCGGTGATGAGCGCCCGGTTCGTGCACCCGCATGGCCGCGAGTCCCGGCTCACCGGGTGGGTCAACCGCGGCTTCGACGCGGTGCGCGGGGTCTACGCGCGCATGCTCGACGGCGCCCTGCAGATGCGCGCCGCGATCGTCCTGGTCGCGGTGCTGCTGTGCGCCGCGGCGTGGCCGCTCTACTCCTGGTCACGGCGCGAGCTGGCCCCGGTCGAGGACCAGAGCCACATCAGTCTGTTCCTCGACGCGGCGCCGGACGCGACCGTGGAGTCGGCCAACCGGCACTCGCTCGACGTCGTCCGCAAGGTGACGGCGTTCCCCGAGACCGAGTTCATGTGGTCGCTGACCGCGTCGTGGGGCGGTTTCGGCGGGATGGTCGCGAAGAACTGGAAGGAACGGGAGCGCTCGACCGAGGAGATCTACGGCGAGCTGTTCGGTGCGGTCGCGCAGGTGCCCGGCCTGCGCGTGTTCCCGCGCCTCGACCCGCCGCTGCCGACGCCCGGACAGTACGACGTCGAACTGGTCCTGCAGAGCGACGCGCCGGTCGAGGAGATGCTGGCCACCGCCAACGCGGTGGTCGCCGCCGGCTGGGCCAGCGGCAAGTTCCTCTACGTCGACACCGACCTCAAGATCGACCGACCGGAGGCGCGGGTGATCATCGACCGCGAGCAGATCGCCGACCTGGGCCTCGACCTCGCCGGCGTCGGGCGCGAGCTGGGCACCCTGCTCGGCGGCGCCTACGTCAACCGATTCAACTGGTTCGACCGCAGCTACAAGGTCATCCCGCAGATCGGCGACGAGGACCGCGCGACGCTCGCGCCGCTGCTCGACCTGAAGATCAAGACCCCGGGCGGCGAGCTGGTGCCGGTGTCGACGTTCACCCGCATCGAGACCTCCACCGCGCCGCGCACGTTGAACCGGTTCCAGCAGCGCAACGCGGTGCGCGTCTTCGGCGGCGTCCAGCCCGGCGTCACCAAGGAGGAAGGCCTGCGCGTGCTCGAAGCCGCCGCGGAGGCCGCGGGCGGGCCGAGCCTGTTCCTCGACCACGCCGGCGAGTCGCGCCAGATCCGGCACGAGGGCTCGGCGCTCACCGTGACGCTCGGCTTCGCGGTGATCCTGATCTACCTGGTGCTCGCCGCGCAGTTCCACAGCTTCCGCGACCCGCTGATCGTGCTCCTCGGGTCGGTGCCGCTCGCGATCTCGGGCGCGCTGGTGTTCACCTTCCTCGACCTGACGACGATCAACATCTACTCGCAGGTCGGGCTGATCACGCTGGTCGGCCTGATCGCGAAGAACGGCATCCTGATCGTCGAGTTCGCGAACACGCTGCAGGAGCGCGGCCACGCCAAGCTCTCGGCGCTGCGCGAGGCCGCGGCGACGCGGCTCAGGCCCGTGCTGATGACGACCGCGGCGACGATCTTCGGCCACCTGCCGCTCGTGTTCGTCACCGGCCCCGGTGCCGCGGCGCGCAACAGCATCGGCATCGTGCTGGTCGCCGGCATGCTGCTGGGCACGCTGTTCACGCTGTTCGTCGTGCCGGTCTTCTACCTGTTGATCGCTCGCGACCACCGCCAGTCCGCCGCGCGCGAAGAGCTGCCGGTGCACACCACCGACGCCACCATTCCGGAGTTCGCCTGATGTCCGCCCCTTCGCTACCCGAGGCCAAGCGCCGCACGTTCTCCCCGGTCTCGACCGGCGCGCTGCTGCTGGCATTCGCCGCCAGCTGCACCGTCGGTCCTGACTACCAGCAACCGCAGCTCGAGCTGCCCGACCGCTGGTCCGCCGAGCGCGGCACCGGCCCCGACTCGATCCTGGTCGACGACGATCTC
>DATGPD010000684.1:0-7025 GCA_035305285.1 Planctomycetota bacterium | reverse complement strand
CGAACCCGACTCGCCGTCCGGCCAGGCCTCCATCACCGAACCCGGTCAGGAACAGGGTTCGGTCCGGGAGCGCGTCGGCGAGGCCGGCGAACACCTGCGCCAGGTCGGGCACATCGCGAAGGAGAGCGCGCGCGAAGGCCTGCACCGGGTCCGCGACGCCGCCCGCGAGAAGTACGAGGAAGGCGTCGACGCCGTCCGCCAGTTCGGCGAGACCCTCGAGGACCGCATCCGCCACGCCCCGATCAAGTCGGTGCTCATCGCGGCCGGCGCGGGCTTCCTGCTGAGCATGATGATGGGCCGGCGGTGACGCGGGGGGCGGAGGCGACTTCGCCAGACCCTGCCACCCAGGTCACCGGCGCGGCTTCAGTCATCCATCAGCAACGACCCGGCTCGTTGCCAGCCCGCCGAAGATGAGTCACGCGCTCTAACGGAGTCTGGATGCGACCAGACATCCGACGTCATGGATGGGGACGGCATGGAGCGCCGCTTCGAGGGTGAGTTTCTGCGTTCCAGCGTGGCCAGAGGCCGAGCGAGTTTCACAAACTTCTCATGAGCCCGTGAACTCGCGTTCAACGAGTCGATTCCTGAGCGCAGCCAGATGACGCAGATGACACTAGGGGGGCTCGCGATGCGCCGCGTATGCGATCTGTAGACGCTCGCATACAACTTCCACCTTCCGCTGCAGTTCGAGTCACACGAGTATTGTCGCTGTCGGGCGCCGGGCTCAGCACCGCGTTGCACAGTGCTTCGAGAGCAATCGCTGACATGACGAGCGCGGTGACCGGAGCGGTCCGCCTTGCGCTTGCCCGCGACGACGGCTGCAGCGGCACAAAGCATCACGGGATACGCACAGTAGGTGCGCTGTTCCCGAATCCGATCCGTGCGCGAAGACCTGACCCCATGACCGGAGGTTGGCACCGGCGCCCGAGTCTCGAGCGCGAAAGTCAGCTTTCGGTCGCTCCGCGGCGATCGAAAGACAGCCGGCTGAACCCGCGTCGCCCTGAAGGGTTCGTTTGAGGCAACTTCTTCGAGGTCTCTTGCCACCGAGCCAGGATCCATCGCTACTCCGCGGCGGTGCAGCATCCCCGCCTGAAATCGCGTGTTGGACTCGCTACCAGCGACCCACCGGGACTCGGCGGCGAACCTGGTATCCGCGCTGGACTCGCGTTCTGCTCTCGGGCTCGCTCCGAGCGAGTCCCTCCCGGGCTCGCTCCGAGTGAGTCCCAGCGGGACTCGCTCGCCGAACCCAGTATCGCCACCGAGCATCGCCGCTTCGCGGCGAGCCCGGCATCCGCGCTAAACTCGCATTCCCCTCTCGGGCTCGCTCCGAGCGAGTCCCTCCGGGACTCGCTCGCCGAGCCCAGTATCGCCACCGAGCATCGCCGCGAAGCGGCGATGCTGGTGGGCGATACTGGGCTCGAACCAGTGACCCCCAGCTTGTCGAGCTGGTGCTCTACCAACTGAGCTAATCGCCCACCGAGGCCGGTGACTCCGGCGGGAGGGCGGAAGGTAGCCGCAGCCGAGGCAAAAGCAAGTCGCCATCTGCACGTGCCGGGCACGCCCGCGCCGCGTGCGCACGGACTCGCTCGGCGTCCTTCCGCTCGCCGGCGCACGCGCGGGATGCTCGGGCGCGACCGCGTGGAGCGTCCCCGGAGACGGCACTCGCGGATCACGCGAACCCGCGCGCCGGAGCGTGCGCGACGAGAGCCGGGAGACGGCGCGAACGCACGCTCTCGGCGCACCGCCAGGTCGAGCGGCCCGCCCGACCGTTCAGCTCGCCGCGACTCCGGGGTCCTGCCGCGCCGGCGTCGCTTCCTGGCGCTCGCGCCAGAACGCGACCAACCGCTGCACCTCGCCGAACGACTCGCGCTGCGCCGGAGCGAGGTGCACCTCGACGAAGCCGCGCAGCCAGGGTGACTCGTCGCTCGGAAGCCGCTCGTAGTCGTTGCGCGCGTACTGCTCCCCGCGCAGGAGCGCGTCGAGCAGGGCCGCGGGCGTCAGGGCGCGCGGCGGACCTTCGAGCAGGCGCGCGACGCCGCCCCACACCCCCGACACACGGGAAGGGATGCCGCCGACGTCGCGGATCGCCTGCTGCAGGGTGGCGACGCGGCGCACGTGCGACTCGCGGGCGGCGCGTAGGCCGGTGAGGAGTCGCGGCTGGTCCACCCGCGGGATCGCCTCGTCGTAGGTTTCGACCGCGGACAGCTCCGCGCGGAGGAAGGAGTTCAGACGGTCGATGCTCGGAGCCGGGGTCGAGGACATGGCGAGGAGACGGAGGCGACGGGAGCGGTCGCAAGCAGCGCACCACGAACACGGCGGCGTGGCGGCGCGTGCGTGTCCTCTCCATCGTGCCGGTCGGCCCGGCGCGAATCGAGCGCCCGGGTGGGGGGCAGGCAGAACCTCCCGGGGAACGCGCACGCCGCCGGAAACGGCGCGCCGGCGGCGCCCGAAAGCCGCGGCCCTGCAGCCCTTGCATGCAAGGTTCTCACGCTCCGCCCCCGGGGCCGACCGTCGATGCGGCGGCACCGCCGCCGCCGCGCTCACACGACCGCCGGGACGACGAACGGGTCGCGGTAGGGCCGCGTCAGCAGCGCGTTCGCGGCGTGGTCGCCGTGGATCAGCTCGCTGACCTGATCCACCTGCAGGGTGCGCCCGGCGACCAGCACCGGCCGTGCGCCGTCGATGCCGTTGCACGCGAGATGCTCGCGCAGGTCGTGCCAGCACCTCTCGAAGGCCGGGTGCAGCGCCGCGACCTCGCCGGCCTCGCGCGCGGTGGCATGCTCGCCGAGCAGATGCGAGATGCCGCCGAGGTGGCACAGCGCACTGCTCAGGTGCGTCTCCTCGACGTCCGCGTGCAGCAGCGAAGGGTCGCGCGCCCGGACCGCGGCGAGGAAGTTCGCGTAGTGGTCGCCTTCTCCGGTGAACTCGGCGACCTGCGCACCGTCGCGGTCGAAGGCGCGCGCGCCCGCGGTGTCGATCACCATGCGACCCTGCGCGCAGTGCACGGTCACCCCGATGCTCACGCCGGGGTGCACGCGGTCCATGCCGCGCTCCCACGCCTTCCGGTCCGCCTGCTGTTCCTTGCTGCGCGGCAGCCCGCGCACCTCGAAGACGATCGGTGCGCCCGCGTAGTCGTAGAACACGAGCTGCGTGTTGGGCGTCTCGCCGTCGTCGTCGTAGCCGACCCGCCCGCCAATGCTGACCACGCGCGGCGGCAGTCCCTCCGCGCCGAGCACCCAGCGCGCGACGTCCATCTGGTGGATGCCCTGGTTGCCGAGGTCGCCGTTGCCGGTCGCCCACTGCCAGTGCCAGTCGTAGTGCAGCTCGCGGCGGCGCAGCGGCTCGAACGGCGCTGGGCCGCACCACAGCGAGTAGTCGACCGACTCCGGCGGCCTGCCGAGCCCGACCTTGCCGATCGGAGGACGCGGCTTGTAGCAGATCGCGTGCACCCACTCGATCGCGCCGAGCCTGCCCTCCTGCACGTACTGCACCGCGGCGCGGATGCCCGGGAACGACCGGCTCTGCGTGCCGCCCTGCACCAGGCGCCGCGCGCGCCGCGCCGCGCGCACGAGCTGGCGGCCTTCCCACACGTTGTGCGAGATCGGCTTCTCGATGTAGGCGTCCTTGCCGGCGTCCACGGCCCACACGCCGATCAGCGCGTGCCAGTGGTTGGGGGTCGCGGTCGAGACGACGTCGACGTCGTCGCGGTCGAGCACCTCGCGCACGTCACCGTGGCCGTCGATCGCGTAGCCGTAGCGCTTCTCGAACGCGGCGCGCTGCGCGGCGAGCACGTCGCGGTCGACGTCGCACAGCGCGACGACACGGACGTGCTCCAGCGCGGCGAACCGGGCGATGTGTGTCCGCCCCTGGCCACGCAGCCCGACGACGGCGACGCGCACGTCGCGGTTCGCGCCGGCGACGCGCGCCGACGCCGGGAGGGATCCGGCCAGGGCTCCGGTGGAGAGGCCGCCGAGGAACGCGCGGCGGGTGACGGGCATCGCGGGCATGGTAGCGACGCGGGGCGGCCCGGCGGTCGGTCGAGGCACCGGGCCGGGATGGCCGCGCGGACCCATGCCCGCGCGGCGTACACGCGAAGATCCTCGGGCGTGCCGGTCGCGGCGGGAACGCCGTGCCCGGGGCAGAAGGACGCACGTTTCGGCGCGCTCGCGACCTTCTCTCCCGCTCTGACGGCGCAGCGCGGTGCAACGTGATGCTCTGCGCCGCAGCGGACGCCCCGCCCCTTCCCCGGGACCGCCGGCCGGATCCCTGACGGCAGACTCCGGTCCGGCACCGGGAGTGCCTCTGCCTCTGGTCCTGCCGCCGGCTTCCCCCGCGCGCACAGCTTTTTCAGGATTCCCGCACCCCCGCGCCGCCCTTCGAGGCTTCATGGCGCGTGCGCAGCTCGATGGCCCTTCCCGCTCGCCGTGAGGCGCCCAGCCTCGACGTCACCGCGCTGGTGCGCCGCCATCAGGCCGGGTTGATCCGCTTCCTCCGCGTGCTCGGGTGCGACGCGCGGCAGGCGGAAGAGCTGGCGCATGACGTGTTCGTCGAGGTGCTGCAGCGGCCGTTCGCCGACGAGGACCCGCGCGCGACCGCAGCCTACCTGCGGACGGTCGCCAGGCACCGGTGGTGGAAGGTCAAGCGCCGCGACGGGCGCCTGACGACGGCATCGCTGGACGCGCTGGAAGCGGCGTTCGTCGCCGACTGCGGCGAGGACGGCGGCGATGCCTTCGTCGAGGCGCTGCGCGGCTGCATCGAGGGGCTGGAGGCGCGGTCGCGCGCGCTGGTGCTCGCCTGCTGCCAGGACGGCGAGTCGCGCGCCGCCCTCGCCGCGCGGTTCGCGATGAGCGAGGACGGGATCAAGAGCTGGTTGCGCCGCGTCCGCGCGGCGCTCCGGCTGTGTGTGGAGCGGAAGGTGGAGCGATGACGACGACCGACGAAGGCGGCGACCCGCGCGACCCCGTGTTCGACGTCCTGCTGCGCGAGGCGCTCGCGGAGCGGCGCACGACCGATCTCGCCGAGAAGGTCCGCGCGCGCCTGCAGGGGGTGGGGCCGGGGCTCGTGTCGTTGCCGCGCCAGCGGGGCAGAGTGCTCGCCGCGTTCGGCGGCACGCTCCTCGGCGCGGCGGCCGCGGCCGCCGCGCTCCTCGCGTTCGGCGCGGGGCGCGCGGACCTCCGGTTCCCGGCGCCTCCGGTCGCCTGGCACGTGGTCGACGGCTGCGTCGCGTGGCGGTCGAAGGCGGAAGTCCGGACGGCGCGGGCGGGCGAGCGCGCGCTCTGGCCGGTCGCGACGGGCGACCGGCTGCGCAACTGCGGAGACGGTGCGGCGGTGTGCGACGTGGCGTCGCTCGGCCGGCTGCGCATGACGAAAGGCACGGAGATCGAGGTGGCAGCGATGCAATGGAAGACGTTCGGCAGCGGCGTCGCGCTCGGCGCGGTGACGGTCGCGGTGGTCAGCGGGGTGATCCAGTGGTCGGGCGGCGGTGACACGGCGCGGGCGCACTCGGGCGAAAGCCTGGAGCTGCGCGCCGAGGCACCGAACGTCGCCGCGGCCAGGGTCGAGGCACTGCAGCGCGAAGTGGAGGCACTCCAGCAGCAGCTCGCCAGGGAGCAGGCGCGCGCGCGCGACCTCGAGGCGACGGCGGCGTGCACGGTGGCGACCAACGCCGAGCAGGTCGCGGCCGCGGAGCAGGCGGCCGAGCAGACGGCGGCGCCCAAGCTGAAGCACGCGGTCACCTGGGCCGGGATGGAGAGCGTCCTGGACTCGATCGACTGGGACGTCACCGGCAAGTGCATGCACGAGATGACCAGGAAGCTCGACGCCGTGCTCGCCGCGATCGAGAACGGCGAGGAGCTGCCGCTCGCGCTGCTCGGGGAAGTCGCCAAGCTCAACGCCGAGCTGATCCAGCAGGCCGCGGCGCTCATGGAAGCCGACGTGCCCGGAACCGGCCCGAACGGCGTGTTCACCAACCCGATCGTCGCCGCGAACCAGGTCCACGCCACGCTGGAGAAGGCCGGCGCCCCGCTCACCGCGCAGCAGCGCGAGGCTTTGCAGCGGCTCGGCGCGCAGATCGCGGGCGAGGACGAGGCGCGCCTGGCGAAGGTCGGCGAGGACGCCTTCCAGCTCGAGACCATCCTCGGCGAGACCGAGCTTAAGGACCGCTTCTACGCCGAGGCGCGCAACCTCCTGACCGAGGAGCAGCGCGCGATCCTGTTCCCCCCGCGCTTCGCCGGCACGCGCGCCAACCTGTTCGACAGCGGGCTGGTGTGGGCGCAGTTCGCCAAGCCGCTGCCGGTGCGCGACCGCGCCGAGCTGGCCGACCGGATGGTCGAGGCGATCCGCTCGCAGGCAGGGATCGGTGCGGACCTCGCGCCGCAGCTCCGCGCCGCGGTCAGCGCCTGGGTCGAGGGTCTGCCCGACGATGCGATCGGCACGACCGACCAGCTCGACAGGATCGGGATGGGCAAGGTCGGGCCGGTGCGCGCGCACGCCGAGCGCCAGCTCGCGCTCATGCAGCGCATCGCGAGCACGCTGCCGCTGACCGCGGAGCAGAAGAAGAGGCTGCGCAAGGGCGCCGGCGTGTTCGTGCCGGTGCGCTCGGAGTGACGGCGGGGTCGAGCGCACAGCGCGCCCGTGCGCTGCGCGCGGGCTCCGGACCACCTACGGCGCCAGGCGCTCGATCGACCACGTCCCGTCCATCCGTCGGACGTAGCGGAAGCGGTCGTGCAGACGGTGGTCGCGCCCCTGCCAGAATTCGACCGTGCGCGGCTGCACGACGAAGCCGCCCCAGTGCGGCGGACGCGGGACCGGCGCGCCGGCGAGGCGCGCCTCCAGCTCGTGGACCGCGCGTTCGAGCACGGCGCGGTCGGGGACCGGCCGGCTCTGCGGCGACACCGCGGCGGCGAGCTGGCTGGCACGCGGCCGGCTCGCGAAGTAGGCGTCCGCGTCGGCCGGCGGCGCGCGGCGCACGTCGCCGGTGACCCGCACCTGCCGCGCGGTCGGCTTGCTCCACCAGAACGTGAGCG
>DATGPD010000683.1:0-4373 GCA_035305285.1 Planctomycetota bacterium | reverse complement strand
TCGACGCGCAGCAGCAGTTCACCGGCGGGGAAGGTGGACGCCGGCGTCGGCAACGAGAACGTCTCGTTGCCCGTGCCCGCGTCGGCCAGCAGCAGCGCGTCCGGCGGACGGACCCCGGGCTCGGCCGGCGCGTGGTCGAGCGCGCGATACCACGTCCGCCCCCCGTCGTGCGAATAGAGCACGGAGTAGCGCAGGGCGTTCTCGTTCTCGCTGAACCCGGTCGGGTAGGTCTCGGTCGGCAGGCCGCCGTCGAAGCCGAGGAAGTCGACGCGCCACGACAGCTGGATCGCGCCCGGGTCGCGCAGGACGCCGCCCTTTTGCGGCGCGACGACCTCGACCCGGCCGATCTGCTCGATGCGCCCGGCGAGCGCGGGGTGGCCGGCAGCCTGGAACCCGCGCACCGCCTGAGCGAGCGCCAGCTCGAACAGGGCCGCGGTGTCCGCCGCCGGCGCGCAGAGCAGCTCGAGGAAGGTGCTCGCGCCCGACGCGTCGGCGACGCGCACGAGCCCGGCCGAGAGGTACCAGCCCAGGCTCGACGTCGCGTGCGTCTCGACGAGCTGCTCGGACTGCACCGGGAAGTCGGACGGATGGCGGAAGTGCGGCGCCGTCGGGTCGCCGGGCAGGCTGAGGGTGAACGGCCGGCGCGCGGCGCCGCTCGAGGAGCCTTCGAAGCCGAACGCGCGCGGCACCACGCGCCCCTGCGTGGTCAACGTGCCGACCGCGCCGGCCGCGAATCGGTGCGAGAACGTGCGTGACGGCGTGCCGATCGCCGCGAACGCCGTCCCGCCGATCGCACCGGCGGTGGCCCCGGCCGGGATCCCGTAGAACACTGCCCCGGTCGGCATGTGGGGCAGCGTGGTCTGGCTGCGCACTTCGCGGTGGTAGCGCGTGCCCGCGGGCAGGTTGCCGCCGGCATACCAGTCGGCGTAGTCGGCGTCGGCGTACAGCTCGCCGAGCCACGGCCTGGCCCAGAACGTCCCCGGCCCCACGACGACGTGCTCGCCGCCCAGCGTGGCCATCGGCTCGCCGGGCGGCGCAGCGGGCGTGCACGGCCCGCACGACACCGAATCGACCAGGACGACCCCGGGCTGCGCGAAGAGCACGCCGGGCAGCGCGACCTTGCCGGGAGTGATGCCGCCGTCCGGGCTCGGCGCGCACCACTCGCCGCCCAGGTAGAGCCGCTCGGCAGGCGGCGCGGCGTTGACGAACAGCACGCCCGCGCGCTGCAGCGCGGTGCGCCACACCCAGAGCGCGCGCGGGGCGTCGGCGGTCACGCCCTCGCCGAAGCCGGATTCGCGCAGCCGGGCGGGATCGATCGCGTTCCAGGCGCCCGGCGCGAGGCTGATGCCCGAACCGGAGAAGCAGCAGTTGTAGCCGTGCGCCGAGGCCACGTCGGCGTACGGGTTGTGGCGCGGGTCACCGAGGAACTGGAACCGCTCGAGCGGCGGGACCGCGTCGGCCGCGCGCGCCCACCACGCGTAGGTGACCGACCGGTTGCGCGGCTGGTTGGTCGTGGGCCAGGCGACGCCGGTGCCGAGGTCGGTGCCGATTCGGGTTGCGACCGTCACCGCCTGGTCGAGGTTGGGCAGCACCGCGCCGAGCGCGGTGCGCGCGATCCGGATGCGCCAGCGCGCGGTGTTCTTCGGCTGCGCGGCGTTCGCGGCCAGGTCGCGGGTGAACGGCGGCACGCCCAGCGGAGCGGGGACGTACTCGAGCCCGTACAGCCGGTCGGACGCGGCGAGGCCCTGCGTGCCGGACGCAGGGCACGTGAGCGGCGTGTTGTGCAGCCGGATCCAGGTATGCGGCTCCGGCGTCGTGCTGTAACCGGTCTCGCACCACATCTCGAACGTGCCCGGGTCCGTCGCGGGCGGCTCGCCGTGGCTCGTGTCGAAGCCGGAGTACGGCACCGCGGCACTCGGTGCGCCGGTCGACGGATCGATCCCTCCCGGCAGCCGGCGCACGGTCAGGTGCGCGCGCACGTCGCCGCCGAAGATCTGCACGGTGATCGGCGCGTCCAGCACCGCGGCACCCTCGGCCGGGTCCTGCTTGAAGGCGTAGACGCGCAGCTCCAGGTCGTCGCTGTCGGCGGGATTGCCGTCACCGTTGGCATCGCGCACCGCGCGCAGCCGCGCCGGGTGCGTGACCACGCGCACGCCGGGATGGGTCTCCGGCGCCGAGGCGGCGTCGGAGTAGTTGCGCACCGGCGGGAACGGGAGCCCGTCGCCGTGCAGGTTGAGCAGGATCGCGTTGCGGTAGCGCTCGGGGTTCTCGACGAGGTCGGCGAGCAGGATCTGCAGGGTCGGCTCGCGCTCGTCCTCCAGGCCTGCCGCGACGCGTTCGGCGAACGCTGCGCGCGCCTCGGGCAGTCGCAGGCAGTGGTTGAACCGGTCGGCGATCGCGTGCGGGTACGGACGATCGACCGGGTCGTACTCGTTCACGACGCCCGCGTCGGTGCGGTGCCGGCCGGTGAAGTACTCGCTGCAGAACAGGCGCGCGCCGTCCGCGGCGAGTCCGGGATACCAGTAGACCGGCGCCTCCGGCACCGCGGTCGCCTCGTGCTCGGTGTTGACGTACGGCGTGTACAGCGGATCGCGGCCGTAGCCGAGCCGCGTGATCCAGTGCACGCGGAACTCGACCCCGGGCGCGCGGCTGGTCGCCGCGCGCATCGCGGCTTCCAGCTCGGAGCGCAGCCGCGGCAACTCGCCGAGCGGCGAAGGCACCTCGGCGAGCGCGAGCACATAGACGTCGTACACCGTGGTCATCGGGTACGAGCGGCGCGGCAGGGTCAGCAGGTTGGTCATCGACGCCATCGTGACCCACGCGCCGTCGTCGTTCGCCTTCGCGATCTCCAGCGTGACGTGGCGCACGCGGTCCTGCCCGGGCGGGCTCGCGACCGTGAGCTTGCGCGCCCAGACCCAGCGCGAGAAGCGCTGCCAGTTGCCGGACATCGGGTGGTCGGCGGGCAGCGGCGTGCCGTCGTCGGCGACCACCGTGGTGAGCACGGGGTTGTAGTCCGCGTCCGCCAGCGCGTGCAGCGCCTCCGCGTCCGGGATCCCGCCCCGCTCCGCGGCGCTCTGCAGCTCGCTCATGATCTGGGTCGCCTTGTCGAACGCCCACAGGCGATCCTGCTGCGTCGTGCCCTCGCGATAGCTGATCGTGAGCTGCTGCAGCATCACCAGGGTCGCGATCGAGATGATCGTGATCGCGCCCATCAGCTCGACGAACGTCGTGCCGCACTGGCGGTCGACGGCGGGGCGACGAGGGCCCAGGGGAGCGGCGCTCATGGGTAGCTGACGCCGGCGGGAATGACCGTGCCGTCGGGGACGACGGCCCCCGGTGCGACGCGCGCGCCCGCACCGACCTTCACCTTGTCCCCGAGAACGGCGCCGTCGCCGATCAAAGCGTAGTCCTCGATCATCGTGTAGCGGCCGATCTGGACGCCGGTGCCGATCGTCGCGCGCTTCTTCAGCGTCGCCTCCTCGCGCACCGTCGAGTTCGCGCCGATCGCCACGCGTTCCTCGAGCGTCACGCGCCGCTCGATCACGACGTTGTCGCCGATCGTCACGCCGTTGCGGATGTCGGCGGTCGGGTCGATGACCGCGTCGTTGACGGTCGGCGCGGCCGTCGGGGTCCCGGCCGCCTGCTCCTCGATGCCGCGCGTCGTCCGGCTCGCCCGGTAGCGCGCCAGCGACTGCACGACGCGCTGCACCGCACCGGCGTCGAACTGCACGACCGCGTCCTGCCCGGCGCCGTTGCCCTGCACGAGGACGTTGCCCTTCGCGATCAGCGCGCCGTCGATGCGCATCGGCCCGCGCAACTCGGTGTTGCCGGTGACGTAGATGATGCCTTCGATCGCCGAGTTGGTCCCGGGCTGCACGATCAGGTTGCCGTTGACGACGAGCAGCATCGCGCCGGCCAGCCGGGTGCCCGGGGTGATCGTCAGATCGCCGTCGTGGTAGACGATCACGTCGCTCGCCAGAGGGCTGCGCAGCCAGCGGTCGGACGTGCCCGACGCCATGACGTCGCTGATGTCGCGCAGCTCGGCGAGCGTCATCCTGAACACGTCGGTCGGCGCGCTCTTGTAGGTCGGTACGGTGAGCACCTTGGGCGAGCCGGTGACCAGCGCGGCGAGCGCGTTGAGCAGGGCGGTGAGCAGGCCGCCCGGCGGCGGCCCGGCGACGCCGGGCGAGCTGCCGCCGCCGTGCACCTTCCCGCCCGGCCCGATGGTCAGCTTGCTGAGGTCGTCGATGTCGATCGCCGCGGCCGCCGGCAGGTTGAGCGGCACCGAGCGCAGCGTCGTCTCGACGCGCGAGGTCGACACGATCCGGTTCGGCGCCTCGTTGAACGGCTTGCTCGGGTCGACGACGCGATAG
>DATGPD010000682.1:0-4382 GCA_035305285.1 Planctomycetota bacterium | reverse complement strand
CCGCCCGCTGCTGAACTTCTGGCCGATCTGGCCGTTCGGCCCGATGCGGTTCCACTTCATCCGCTGAATGGCCGCGCTGCTGACCACCCACGGACTGACCAAGTCGTACCGGCGCCGGCGCGTCGTCGACCATGTCAGCATCGAGGTCGGCGAGGGCGAGATCGTCGGGCTGCTCGGCCCCAACGGCGCCGGCAAGACGACGACCTTCCGCATGGTGGTCGGCATGGTGAAGCCCGACGAGGGCCGCGTGTCGTTCCGCGGCCGGGACATCACCCGGATGCCGATGTACCGCCGCGCGCGCACCGGGATCGGCTACCTGTCGCAGGAGCCCTCGGTGTTCCGCAACATGACCGTGCTCGACAACGTGCTCGCCGTGCTCGAGGCGCGCCGCGTCGGGCGCGCGGAGCGCTACGAGCGCGCGCTCGAGCTGCTCGAAGAGCTGCAGCTCTCGCGCCTGCTCAACTCCAAGGCCAGCTCGCTGTCCGGCGGCGAACGCCGGCGCCTGGAGATCAGCCGCGCCCTCGCCACCCGCCCCGCGCTCCTCCTCCTCGACGAGCCGTTCGCCGCCATCGATCCGATCACCGTCGAGGAGATCCAGCGCATTCTCGTCAACCTGCGCGCGCGCAACATCGCGATCCTCATCACCGACCACAGCGTCGAGGCGACCCTGCGCATCGCCGACCGCTCCTACATCCTCGACCAGGGCAAGGTCATCGCCGAGGGCGACGCCCGCGCGATCATCGAGAACGAGACCGTGAAGCGCGTCTACCTCGGCAGCCGCTTCGAAGCGGGGATCACGCGCGAAGAGGAGAAGGGCCTGGAGCTGGACTGAGCGTCGGGCGGCGGGGCTGCGCGAGGCAGGCGCGCACGCCGGCCTCGGCTATGCCCCCTCGCGACGAGGCCCTTCCGGCGACGCCACGCGCCGGAGCGCGAACCGGCGACGCCACCGCCAGCCGCGCCGCGCGCCCGGCGGAGTGCCGAACAGGGGGAGCCGGAGGCGCGGCCGGTCGAACAGGCGCACGACCCAGCGGTCGCCGGCCGCGAACGTGAAGGCGACGCGGTCGGGGGGCAGGAGCTCGAGGTCGCCGAACGAACCGGTGGTGTACGGCGCGCCGATCTCGACCCGGTCGCACACGCGCCCGCGCTCGTCGAGGAACGTGACGTGCAGGAAGTCCTCCGCCGGCACGCCGTCGGTGGTGAACAGCACGCGGCAGCCGTTCCAGGCGACGGCGCCTTCCAGGACGGCGCCGGAGACCTCGGCGCCGGTCTCGGCTCCGTCACGCAGCACCGCGCTGCGCGCCGGCGCACCCGCGTGCGCGGGCACGGGCCGGAGCGCCACGTCGTCAGCGAGGTGCAGCACGCTCCCCCGCCGGTCGCGTCCGGCCCCTGCCGCGGCACGCGTCGGACGCCACTGCCACGGGCGCGGGGAAGCAGCGAGCGACGGCGCGCATGACGACCGGGATTGTGCGCCGCGGTGCTCCCGTCGCAACGACGGCATCAGGGCGCATGCGGCGCCCGCCGCGACACCCGGGCGGGACCTTCTCGCCGGCTCGCGCCTGGGCAATACTGCGCGCCGGACCTGCCCTCTTCCCTCTCCCACCCTTCATGCTCATGCGATCCCTCGTCGCACCCGCAGCCCTCACGCTCTCCGCGCTCCTCTCCGCCCAGCAGAACCCCATCGGCTACCCGGCCGACACGGTGCGGCTGGGAAGCGGCAACCTGACGCCCTTCGGCTTCAGCACGCAGCCGACCGCGGATGAAGGCCACTGGCAGCAACTCATCCTCGCGCACCACCTGCCGAGCACGCCCTGCCTGATCACGGGCATCGCGGCGCACTGCCAGTCGGCGAACTTCACCGTCACCTACACCTCGCTGGTCATCACCCTGAGCGAGACCACCGCGACGACTCTGGGCACCTCGGCGTCCGGCAACCTGCCGAACCCCGTGACCGTGCTCAACGTCAGCAACTTCCCGGTGCAGTGGCAGCAGAACCAGTGGGTGGACATCCAGTTCACCTACCCGTTCCAGTTCAGCGGCAACGCCAATCTCGTCGTGTCGATCCAGAAGATCTACGACCGGAGCACCTACCCGTCGTCGAGCATCGTCACGCACCAGACCACCGGCTCGCCGCACCGCACCGACCTCGTCCCCGCGCGCTACGCGTTCTCGCCGCTGGGCGGCGGCGCCGCAACCACGGACCTCCTGAACCAGTCGTCGAGCGCCGTCCTGTCGATGCGCCTGTACACCACGGCGGACGCGACCACGACGCTCAAGAGCCAGTCCACCGGCACCGAGTACCAGCGCGGTTTCGCGGCGGACTACACGCTGTGGGGCGCCCCCGGGACGGCCTGGGCCGCGTTCCTGGACACCGCGGTGCAGCCGCCGATCTCGCTGCCGTTCTTCCAGGGCCGGCTCTACGTCAACCCGAGCATCATGTTCGCGAGCGGCGTCAACCTCGGGTCCTCGTCGAACGTGACCATCCCGCTCCCGAACCTGCAGTCGTTCGCCGACTCGTACTGGACGATCCAGTCGGCGGTCGCGAGCCCGGTGTTCAACATCTCGGTCACCAACGTGGCCGACTTCTTCATCCGCTGAGCGCGCGACCCGCGCGCCGCGGAAGGGCCGCCGGGCCGCGCGTGCGTGGGCGCCCGCCGGCCGGTCCGACCGCGGCGCCGACCCCGCTCACGCAGCACGCCGAACCCGCGGTGGCGACGAACCATCGCCCCGATCCCGCGGTCGGAGCCGCGAAGCCTGCTGCGGAACGTGACGCCCTGAGCGCGTCCGGCGCGAAGATGCCCGGCGTCCGCAGGCCCTTCCCATGACCGACACGGACCCCGCCCTCGCCCCGAGTCCGCCTCGGTCGCCGCGCGGCCAGCCGGCCGCATCGTGGGTGCGCCCGCTCTCGGGTGCGATCGCGCTCGCGGTGTTCGTCGCGTGCTGCTGGCGCGCCGCGACGCAGGCGCTGACCCACGACGAGGCGCTCACCTGGCAGCTCTACGTGGCGGGCCCGTTCGCCGCCGTCGTCCTGCATTACGACGCCAACCACCACGTCCTGCACACCCTGCTGTGTCGCGCGTCGGCGGCAGCGTTCGGCGACGGTGAGCTGGCGCTGCGCGTGCCGGCCCTCCTCGCCGCGGCCGTCTACCTTCTGGTCGCCCGCCGGCTGACCGTGGGACAGCGCGCCGACGCGCGCGGACTCCTCGCGTTCGGCCTGCTCGCGGCCAACCCGTTCGTGCTCGACTATTTCGCGCTGGCGCGCGGCTACGGGCTGGCGCTCGCGGCGTTCTTCGCCTCCTTCGACCGCTGGCTCGCCCTGCTCGCGAGCGCGCAGCGCGGCACACCGCGCTACCGCATCGCGTTCGCGCTCGGCGCGCTGCACGCCGCCACGCTGTTCGCCAACCTCGCGTTCGCCGTGCCGGTCGCGGCACTCGCGGGGACCGGCCTCGTCGCGCTCTGCCTCGCCTCGCGGACCGCGCCCGGGCAGGTGCGCGTCCGGTCCGTCGTGTGGCGGATGGCGCTGCCCGCCGGCGCGGTCGCGCTCGTCCTCGCGGTCCCGCTGCTGCACGCGCGCATGCACCACTTCTACTTCGGGATGCCGACGCTGTTCGAGAGCGCGCGCACCCTGGTCGCCGCGTCGCTCGACCACCGCGGTGCGCTCGCGCAGGAGGGCCGAGTGCTGTCGTGGGCGACGGCGGCGGCGCTCGCCTCCGCCCTCCTGCTCGGCGCGGGGGCGGTCGTCGTGATGCTCGCCCTGCGTCGCCGGACGGCCAGCGCGCAGGAGTGGATCTTCCTCCTCGCGACCAGCAACGTCCTGCTCTCCGCGCTGATGTGGGGCGTGCTGCACGCGGTCACCGGCGTCCCCTGGCCGCGCGAACGCACCGGGCTCGCGCTCGCGCCGTGCTTCCTGCTCGGCGCGGCGCTGGGTACCGACCTGCTGGCCAGGCGCCGGCGCGCGCTCGCCGCGTTCCCGACCGCGCTGCTCGCGGGCGTGCTCGCGTGCTTCCTCGTCCAGCCGGCGCTGGCGCCCTCGTCACTCGGTGCGTACCGCACGTGGCGCGGCGACACCGGTGCCGCGCGCGTGCACGCCGCGCTGTGCCGCCTCGCGGCCGGACGGCAGGAGCCGGTGCCGGTGTTCGTCGCGAACTTCCTGGCGGCGAGTCTGACCTACTACGAGCTGCGGCACCGGTGCACGCCGCCGCTCATCCTGCACGGAAACCCGGAGCCCGGGGTGCGCTACGCGGCGGTGGTCGTGAACCCCACCTTCATCCCGGTCGGCGAAGACGACGGCGACGCGGTGTGCACGGTCCCCGGTCTCGGCCCGGTGCGCGGGCGGATCGAGTACGCCGACCCTGGATCGGGAGTGGTCGTGCTCGTCCCGAAGT
>DATGPD010000681.1:0-2903 GCA_035305285.1 Planctomycetota bacterium | reverse complement strand
GATCGGCATTGCGCGGGCTCTCCAGCACGGCCGTCAGGCCGGCGTGCGCGCGCGGCCCGCGACGAGGACGTGCGCCTGCGCGGCAGCGCGTGGAACGGCACGGGACATCCACGGCGCAATCGGTCGCCGGCGCATCGACGTTCGGAAGAACCCGCGGGGACGCGGGACGTGCTGGCGTCGGGATGCCCGGCCACGGCGCGACCCCGCGGTCGTGAAGGTCCGTCCCGTGGCGAGGCCGGCGTGCGCGGCCTTCGGGAATGCACTGCCGTCTGCCGGCGGGCAGGGGGTGGCAGGGTCGAACGCCGCGCGGCCGTTCCGGGCCGAGTGTTCCGGACGACCTCCTTCGACGCGCACGCCCGGCGAGCGGACTCCACGGCGCGAAGGGAAGAATCTCGCCGAGCGTCATCCCCCGTCGCCCATCCGCCTCTGCGCGAGGCCCGCGACGAGGGCTGCGACCGCGCCCAGGTCGGTGCGGGGGCCGTCGTGTCCGGCGGGCACGCGCGGGCCCGCGTGCACTTCGCGCACGCCGCTGGCGAGCACGGCCGGCAGGTTGTCGGCGCGCACGCCGCCGCCGGCGACGACCACGAGCCGGTCCGCGGCGCGCGCGACGAGCGCGCGCAGGGTCGCGGCGCCATCCGCCGCGGTCTTCGCGCCCCCCGCGGTGAGCACGCGCGCGCAGCCGAGTTCGACCAGCACGTCGAGCGCGGCGAAGGGGTCCGCCGTCAGGTCGAAGGCGCGGTGGAACGTGACCGGTAGCGGCGCGGCGGCGGCGAGCAGCGTGGCCATCGCGCTGCGGTCGACGCTGCGGGCCGCGGTGAGGCAGCCGGTGACGATCCCCGCGGCGCCGAGCGTGCGCGCGCGCTCGACGGCGCGCACCATCGCGTCGACCTCCCGCGGATCGTAGGTGAAGTCGCCCGGGCGCGGGCGGACCATGGCGAACACCGGCGCGTCGGTGCGTGCGAGCGCTTCGCCGAGCACGGCGGGTTCCGGCGTGAGGCCGTCCAGTGCGAGCGCGGCGCACAGCTCGATCCGGTGCGCGCCGGCACGGGCCGCGCCGGCCGCGGACGCGACGTCGTCGACCGCGACTTCGAGGACGATGGGCCCGGACGGCATGGCGCGCAGTGTGCTCGCGGCACGGCCGCGTGGCCATGGGCGGATCGCGAAGGCGCGCGGTACGAGAGCGTCGCGCGGTGGGCGGCGCCTTCCGGGCAGAGCACCTCGACCTCCGGAGCGAGCCGCTCCCGCCCGGAACGCGACGCCGCAGCATTCCCGCGGCGAGGCGCGATCGCGGCCGCCGTCCTCTATGCTGCGGTTCCTGCTCCTCCCTTCTCACCACCCCGAGTCCGTGCACCTCAAGACCGCGATCGTCACCTCCCTCCTCCTCGCGTCGCTCGCCGCGCAGCAACGCGTCGTCTCGCCGGTCAATGCCGCGAGCCGCGAGGGCAACTCCGAGAACCTCTTCCCGTGGGCGAACTACGCCTGCCCGCGCTACATGCAGATCCACAGCGATCTGACCGGGGCGCCGCTGTCGATCACCAAGCTCGCGTTCCGCATGGACGCGCGCGACACGATCAACTACACGGCGGTCAACGTCGTCGACTTGGAGCTGTTCATGGGGCACGGCCGCCCGGCGACCTCGCCGAGCTGGTTCTTCGCCGCGAACTACGTCGCACCCGCCACGCAGGTGATCGCCCGGCGCGTGGTCAACATGGGGCCGCAGGGGCAGAACTCGACGGTCGGACCCAACCCGTTCACGTCGAACATGGAGCTGCTGCTCGACGCGCCGTTCCCCTACAACGGCATCGACTCACTCGTGTGGGAAGCGGTCATCTACGCCAACTCGGTGGGCGGCACGTTCTGCCGCCTCGACGTCGAGGGGTCGAGCCGGACGAACGGCACGAGCACGGTGACCGGCGCCGGCTGCACCGCGACCGGCCAGGCGAACCCGATGACGCTGGCGCCGGCGTTCGCCGACATGGGGGGGACGCTGGTGGTGAACTTCACGGTGGCCGACGGGCCGCCGCTCGCGCCGGTGATCCTGGCGCTCGGCGCGACCAACCCGAACCTGGCCTTCCCCGGGCTGTGCTCGAACCTGCTGACCAGCCTCGACGTCGTGTTCCAGATGGGCGTCACCGACAGCGCAGGCGCGATCACGTTCCACAACGCCGGGTCGTCGGCGTTCGCGGTGCCGAACACGATCCCGGGGCGCACGCTGTTCGCGCAGGCGCACGCGTTCGATCCGGGCCGCCCCGACCCGATCCCGTTCACCAACTCGCAGGGCCGCCAGCTCATCATTCCGACGAGCGACCTGAGCAACGTCGTGCTCGCGACGCGTCTGTTCAGCCAGCAGGGCGGCCCCGGCGCGACCCAGTCGATCTTCTTCTTCGGCACCACCGTCGGGCACGCGCTGGTGACCGAGTTCACCTACTGAAGGTGGGGGGGCGGCCGAAGTCGCGCATCGCCGCGCGCGCACTCGTCGCGTGCGCCCTGCTCTTCGGCCGCGCGCCCGCGCAGCCCGACCACGCGCGCGAGGCCGCGGCGATCCTCGCGCGCTGCACGCCGTGCCACGGCGAGGAGCGGCAGCGCAAGGGGCTGCGCCTCGACGACCGTGCCGCGCTGCTGCGCGGCGGCCGTTCCGGGCCGGCAATCGTGCCGGGCGACCCGGACGGGAGCCTGCTCGTGCAGCGTGTCGCGGGCGTGGGCAAGCGGATGCCGCCCGAGGGCGAGCCGCTCGGGGCACGGGAGATCGCCGCGCTGCGCGCGTGGATCGTGGCCGGCGCGCCGTTCCCCGAGACGCCGGGGAAGGACCTGCGCGGCTTCGCCGACCGCCCGCTGCGCCGCCCGCCGGTGCCCGCGGTCGAGGGCGCCGTGCACTCGATCGACGCCTTCGTCCGCGCGCGCCT
>DATGPD010000680.1:0-6696 GCA_035305285.1 Planctomycetota bacterium | reverse complement strand
CCTCGCAGGCCCTCTACGAGACCATCGCCGAACTGGAGACTTACGAACCCTCTTTCGTCAGCGTGACCTACGGCGCCGGCGGCTCCACCCGCGAGTTGACCAACGATCTCGTGGTGCGCTTGAAAAATTCGACCTCGCTCGATCCCATCCCGCACCTCACCTGCGTCTGCCATCAGGAGGAGGACATCCGCTCCATCCTGGAACGCTACGCCGAGGAAGGTGTCAGCAATATCCTCGCGCTCGGGGGCGATCCGCCGCGCGGCGTGCCCTATGACCGCAGCGCCGACGAGTTCCAGCACGCGATCGATCTGGTGCGCTTCATCCGGGAGTTCGGGGAGCGCGGCGGGCACCCCGACCGGCGCGGCTTCGGGATCGGCGTGGCGGGCTTCCCCGAAGGCCACCCGGCGACGCCCAACCGGCTCGTCGAGATGGATCACCTCGCCGCCAAGGTCGACGCGGGCGCCGACTACATCGTCACCCAGCTCTTCTTCGACAACCGCGACTTCTACGACTTCCGCGAGCGCTGCGCGCTGGCGGGGATCAAGGTGCCGATCATCGCCGGCATCATGCCGGTGACCTCGCTCAAGGGGATGAAGCGGATGGCCGAGCTGGCGCTCGGCGCGCGCTTCCCCGCGGCGCTGATCCGCGCGATCCAGCGCTGCGGCGACGACGAGGAGGCAATGAAGCGGGTCGGCATCCACTGGGCGACCGAGCAGTGCCGCGACCTCCTCGACCACGGCGTGGCGGGGATCCACTTCTACACGCTCAACCAGAGCGACGCGACGCGTCAGATCTACGCGACGCTCGGGCTCAAGGAGACGCCGCGGTAAAGGCACGAGGAGAACGCCCCGGCGGCCGTGCGCCGGCCGACCGGGAGCGCCTCGGTCGCGAGCTGCTGACCGCGCGCGGGTGGCGGGCCGACGGCTCCCGACGGCGCGAAGGGGCGTCGACAAGGCGGCGTCGCGCGCGTGCCCGGCCGCTCGCGCCGGCCGCGGTCCCTCCGCGGGATAGGCTTCTGCGCGCGGAGCGCCGCGCAACCGTCCCTTCACCCCGCGCACGATGACCGCCCGCCTCCTCCGCACGTTCCCCCTCCGCGCCGGAAGCCATGCCGATCCGAACGACGGCATGTGCGCCATGGAGATGGTCGCCTGGCTCGCGGGCGAACCGCACAGCGACGATCCCGCGTGCGCCGACCCGGTGCTCGCCGCGGTCGTGCGCTGCTTCAACGACACCCTGCCCGACGACGCGCGCGAGCGTCTGCTGCGCCCGCTCGTGCCGCTGCTCGTGCACACCCGCAGCGGCGCGACGGCCGAGCACGCGCGCGCCTGGCTCGCGGTCGACTGTGCGGCGCGCACCTTCGCGCCGCGCGCGCTGCGCAACGCCGGGCTCGGACCCGCGGCCGACGCCCTCGCCGCCCTGCCCGAGCTGCGTTGTGCGGTGACCGCGCGCGCGGCCCTGAGGCACCTCGACCCGCGCGCCGCGCGCACGGCGCGCTGGCTCGTGCAGCGCGCGTGCGAGGGCGTGCTGCCGCCGCGCGTCTGGGTCGCGGGCGTCGTGTGGGCCGGGCGCGAGGCGGGCGCCGAGTTTGCGTGGCCGATCCTCGCCGACCTGATCCGCCGCATGGCGCGCTGGTCGCCCGGCGCGGGGCGCGCGCGGGCGGGCCGGCTCGCCGCGGGCGGGCGCTGAGTCGCGCATTCGCGCCGCGCGCGATGCGCCTTCGCGGCGCACGCAAGCACGGCGCGTTCCAGATGCGCGCCGGCAGGGGGCGTCGGCGCACGCGCGGCCCGATTCGAGAATCTCCGCACGGGGCGCTCAGGTCACATCGCGCCGCACCATCGGCGGATCCGTGCCGCGCCGACGCGCGCGCTCGCGCGGCACCTCGCGCACAGCGAGTAACGTTGAGCGTCCGCGGGAGGAAGACCGCCGGACGCCCTCGCACAGGAGACGCTCATGGCGCATACCCATCCCCTGCATCGCTTCGCGAGCCCGGTCGACGGCGTGACGATCTGCGCGCCGGTGACCGAAGAGCAGGCCGCCCTCCTCGACGCGCGCGCCCTCGGTCTGGTCGCCGACCTCGAGCGGACCTTCGGCGCACGCCGGCAGCGCCTGCTGCGCCGTCGTGAGCTGCATCAGGCGCGCATCGACCGCGGTTGCCTGCCGGACTTCCTCGCCAAGACCGCGGCGATCCGCGCCGCCGACTGGCGCGTGCCGCCGCCGCCCGCCGACCTGGTGGACCGACGCGTCGAGATCACCGGGCCCGTGGACCGCAAGATGATCATCAACGCGCTGAACTCGACCGCCGACGCGTTCATGGCGGACTTCGAGGACTCGTGCGCGCCGACCTGGCAGGCGGTGATCCAGGGTCAGGTCAACCTGCGCGACGCCGTGCGCGGCACGATCGCGTGGCAGGAGAACGGCAAGTCCTACGTGCTCGCGACCCGCACCGCGACCCTGATGGTGCGGCCGCGCGGCTGGCACCTCGACGAGGCGCACGTGCGCGTCGACGGCCGGCCGGTGAGCGCTGCGTTGTTCGACTTCGCGCTCTACCTCGCGCACAACGCCGAGGCGCTGCTCGCGAAGAAGTCCGGCCCGTACTTCTACCTGCCCAAGCTGGAGAGCCGGCTGGAGGCGCGCCTGTGGCGGCAGGTGTTCGCGTTCGCCGAGCGCAGGCTCGGCCTGCCGCAGGGGACCACCCGCGCCACGGTGCTGATCGAGACGCTGCCGGCGGCGTTCGAGATGGACGAGATCCTGTGGGAGCTGCGCCACCACGCGCTCGGGCTCAACTGCGGGCGCTGGGACTACATCTTCAGCTTCATCAAGAAGCTGCAGCGCAGCGCGGCGCACGTGTTCCCGGACCGCGCCGCGCTCGCCATGACGCAGCACTTCCTGCGCAGCTACAGCCTGCTCCTGATCCGCACGTGCCACCGGCGCGGCGCGTACGCGATGGGCGGGATGGCGGCGCAGATCCCGGTGAAGGACGACCCCGAGCGCAACGCCGAGGCGTTCGCCAAGGTCGCCGCCGACAAGCGGCGCGAGGCCGCGGACGGCCACGACGGCACGTGGGTCGCGCACCCCGGGCTCGTGGCGGTCGCGCGGCAGGAGTTCGCGGCCGCGGGCAAGAACCAGCTGCACGTGCTGCGCGACGACGTCGAGGTGTCCGCCGACGACCTGCTGCGCGTGCCCGACGGGCCGAAGACCGAGGCCGGGCTGCGCAAGAACATGCGCGTCGCGCTGATCTACTTCGAGGCCTGGCTGCGCGGCAAGGGCTGCGTGCCGATCGACGGCCTGATGGAGGACGCGGCGACCGCCGAGATCGCGCGCGCCCAGGTGTGGCAGTGGCTGCGCCACGGCGCCGTGCTCGACGACGGCCGCAAGGTCGACGTCGTGCTGGTGCTCGAAGCGATCGCGCACGAGCTGAACGTCATCCGCCGCGAGCTGGGCGCGCTCGCCTACGCGCAGAGCCGCTTCCGCGCGGCGCGCGATCTGGTGAGCGCACTCATCGTGCGCGACGACTTCGTGCCGTTCGCGACCGAGCCCGCCTACCGCGAACTGCTGGCCGCCGAGCGCGCGGCCGGCGTGACGAATTGCATCCAGGAGGAACCCGCCATGCCGATCGACCCGTCGACCGTCCCTGCCCACGCTTCCCCGCCCGCGTCCGACGCCGAACCCTCGCCGTGGGAGGAACGGCGGTTCCGCGGCATCGTGCGCGACTACACCCGCCGGGACGTCGAGAAGCTGCGCGGCTCGATCCGCATCGAGTACACGCTCGCCGCGCGCGGGGCGCGCCGGCTGTGGGACATGCTGCACCGCGAGGACTTCGTCGCCGCGCTCGGCGCGGTGACCGGCAACCAGGCGATGCAGATGGTGCGCGCCGGGCTCAAGGCGATCTACGTCAGTGGCTGGCAGGTCGCGGCCGACGCGAACGCGGCCGGCCAGATGTATCCCGACCAGAGCCTGTATCCGTGCAACAGCGTCCCGCTGCACGTGCGGCGCATCAACCAGGCCCTCCAGCGCGCCGACCAGATCGACCACATGGAAGGGCGCGACGAGGTCGACTGGTTCGCGCCGATCGTCGCCGACGCGGAGGCCGGGTTCGGCGGTCCGCTCAACGCCTTCGAGATCATGAAGGCGATGATCGAGGCCGGCGCCGCGGGCGTGCACTTCGAGGACCAGCTCGCATCCGAGAAGAAGTGCGGCCACCTCGGCGGCAAGGTGCTCGTGCCGACACAGACCTTCATCCGCACGCTCAACGCGGCGCGGCTCGCCGCCGACACGATGGACGTCCCCACGATCCTGATCGCGCGCACCGACGCCGAAGCCGCGACCCTGATCACCAGCGACGTCGACGAGCGTGACCGGCCGTTCCTCACCGGCGAGCGCACCGCCGAGGGCTTCTACCGCGTGCGCGCCGGTTTGGACGCGGCGATCGCGCGCGGCCTCGCCTACGCGCCGTACGCCGACATGGTGTGGTGCGAGACCGGCGAGCCGAACCTCGACGACGCGCGCCGCTTCGCCGAGGCGATCCGGTCGGTGCATCCGGACAAGCTGCTCGCCTACAACTGCTCGCCGAGCTTCAACTGGAAGGCGAAGCTCGACAGCCACACGATCGCGCGCTTCCAGCGCGAGCTGGGGGCGATGGGCTACAAGTTCCAGTTCGTCACCCTCGCCGGGTTCCACTCGCTCAACTACGGCATGTTCCGTCTGGCGAAGGCCTACGGCGAGCGCGGCATGACCGCGTATGCCGAGCTGCAGCAGCGCGAGTTCCAGGCGGCGGCCGACGGCTACACCGCCGTGCGCCACCAGCGCGAGGTCGGCACCGGCTACTTCGACGCGGTGGCGAACGCGATCGCCGCCGGCAAGGCGTCGACCACCGCGCTCGAGGGCTCGACCGAGGCGGCCCAGTTCCAGGCACACCACGCATCGCGCTGACGGCATACGGCGGCTCCCGCCGCCGCGTGACCTCCCCTCCTCCTCTTCCTCCTGCGCAAAGCCGTCCGCGATGCGAGACGCCCTGCCGGCCGAGGCCGGCAGGGCGTTTTTTTCTCGGAAGTTCGCGTGGTCGCGAGGAGTGGGGCGTCGGCGCGACGTCGGTTTTGTGCGGCTGCGGAGCGCGGATGGTCAGTTCTCGCATCGCCGGGCTCGCTGGATCCCGCTTCCTTCGTGTTGCGGAGGAAGGCGACGAGGAGCGGCGTCGCACAGCCAGCCAGGATCGATCCTGCACCGATCCGTCTCATTCGCAGGCCATGCCGCCGAGGCTCGAGAGTCCGACCTTGGAGTCGCGCCGAACCGACCCGGTCTGCGGCGCGAGCTGCGGAACGCGGGCCGCAGGCCGATCGAGTTCGGTACGCGAGCGCGCGACCGTGGCCTCGCGCTCTTGCGCCGAGGTGCGCACGGCGCACGGTCCCCGTATCGTGGGGTCTCCCTGACCTTCCACGAGGTGAACATGCGAAGTCCGTTCTGCGAGGTCGCCGTGCTGCTCCTGGCCGGCGGGCTCGCTGCACAGGATCCCGGGGCGAATGCCGCCCGGGAGGAGTACGCCGCGCTGATGGCCGACCTGAAGGCGGCGCAGAAGGCGTTCCAGGAGCGCTTGAAGGCACTGCAGGCGACCGAGGAGTTCCAGCAGGCCCAGAAGGCGCGCGACACCGGCAAGCTGCGCGCGCTGCTCGACGGGATCGAGCAGCTCGACCTGCAGTCGTTCACCGGTCGGTTCGAGGCGGCGGCGGAGAAGTATTCGGGCACGCCCGAAGAGGCGATGTTCCTCGCATGGATCGCGCAGAGCTCGCCGGATCGGGACGCGGTCCACCGCGCGGTGGACGCGCTCATGGAGCGCCATCTCGACAGCGAGCATTTCGCCGGCTTCCTCGAACAGGGATTCGCGATCGCGCGGCACTACCCGGCCCCCGATGCCCGCGCGAAGCTGCAGCAGATCGCCGAGCGCAGCAGGCACGCCGCGGTGCGCGCGCACGCGATGTACCTGGAGGCCATGATGCTCCAGCGCGACCGCAACGCCTCGGCCGACGACAAGGAGCGCGCCGAAGCGCTGCTCACCGAAGCCTTGCAACTCGCCGAGGGCACGCAGCTCGCCGACGCGATCCGCGCGTCGCAGTTCGAACGCGAGCGCCTGCAGATCGGCATGGAGGCGCCCGACATCGTCGGCGAGGACCTCGACGGCGTGCCCTTCAAGCTCTCGGACTACCGCGGCAAGGTGGTGGTCCTCGACTTCTGGGGCGACTGGTGAGGCCCTTGCCGGGCCATGTACCCGCACGAGCGGTCGCTCGTGAAGCGTCTCGCAGACAAGCCTTTCGCCCTCATCGGCGTGAACAGCGATCCCGACAAGGAGGCCCTCGCGGCCCGCTTGAAGGAGGAGAACATCACCTGGCGCAGCTTCTGGAACGGCCCCAAGGGCACCGGCGGCCCGATCTCGACGAAGTGGAACGTGCGCGCGTGGCCGACGATCTACATCCTCGACCACAAGGGCATCATCCGCGCCAAGAACAAGAGGGGTGAAGCGATGGACGAGGTCGTCGACCGACTGCTCGCGGAGCTGGAACGCGAGCGAGCGGGGGCCGGGGAGGCCAAGGACGACCAGGGCGGCCGTTGAACGCCTTCGGGGCGCGGCGCGGGCGCGCGTGCCGCGCCCGTGTCGGGCGGACGCGTGTGCGCGCTGCGCCCCGAGCATCTGCGGCAACGGTCGTC
>DATGPD010000679.1:0-2487 GCA_035305285.1 Planctomycetota bacterium | reverse complement strand
CGCGCGTGCTGCTTGGCATTGAGCACCTCGTGCGGGATGCCGAGCTGGCGCAGCCGTTCGGAGAGCTGTTCGGACTTGGCGATCGAGGTCGTGCCGAGCAGCACCGGCCGCCCCTTGGCGTGCGCCGCCTTCACCTCGTCGATGATCGCGTCGAACTTGCTCTTCTCGTCGAGGTAGATGTTGTCGACGTGCGTGATGCGGATCATCGGCCGGTTGGTCGGGATCGCGACGACGTCGAGCTTGTAGATGCGATCGAACTCCGCGGCCTCGGTCATCGCCGTGCCGGTCATCCCGGCCAGCTTGGCGAACATGCGGAAGTAGTTCTGCAGGGTGATGGTCGCGAGGACCATCGACTCCTCGCGCGGGGTGATGCCTTCCTTCGCCTCGACCGCCTGGTGCAGACCGTCGCTCCACCGCCGACCGATCATCAGGCGGCCGGTGAACTCGTCGACGATCACCACCTCCTTCTCCTTGGTCCGCGGGTCCTCCATCACCACGTAGTCCTTGTCCTTCTCGTAGATGTGGTGGGCCCGCAAGGCCTGCTCGATGTGGTGCGGCCAATCCATGTTCTGCGGGTCGGTGTAGAACCCGCCGACGCCGACCATCTTCTCGGCGCGCTCGATGCCCTCCTCGGTCAGGAGGCACTGGCGCTCCTTGAGCTTGATCTCGAAGTCGCCCTTCAGGATCGGCCGCGGCAGACCGATCCCCTTCGGCGGATCCTCGTAGCCGACGATCTCGGCCGGCTTCAGGTTGCGCGCCACCCGGTCCGCGATCTTGTACTTCTCCGCCTTGCCCTCCGGCGGCCCGGAGATGATCAGCGGCGTGCGCGCCTCGTCGATCAGGATCGAGTCGACCTCGTCGATGATCGCGTAGTGCAGGTGCTTCTGCACCTGCTCCGACGCCTGCCACTTCATGTTGTCGCGCAGGTAGTCGAAGCCGAACTCGTTGTTCGTGCCGTAGACGATCTCGCAGGCGTAGACCGGCTGGCG
Organism: Planctomycetota bacterium; assembly: GCA_035305285.1. Taxonomy (GTDB): domain Bacteria; phylum Planctomycetota; class UBA1135; order UBA1135; family UBA2386; genus DATGPD01. Next base: position 1,498 of record DATGPD010000679.1, on the reverse strand, counting down.
GGCCGCGGGCGGCATCTGCGACTGGATCGCGCCCGAGGTGATGCCGAGGTAGTCGTAGATCGGCGCCATCCAGTCGCGGTCGCGCTGCGCGAGGTAGTCGTTGACCGTGACCACGTAGACCGGCTTGCCGGACAGCGCGTTGAGCGCGGCGGCCAGGGTCGCGACCAGGGTCTTGCCCTCGCCGGTCGCCATCTCCGCGATCTTGCCGTCGTGCAGCACAGCACCGCCGATCAACTGCACGTCGAAGTGGCGCATGCCGAGCGTGCGCTCGGCGGCGACCCGCGTCAGCGCGAACATCTCGGGGAGTGCGTCGTCGAGCGTCGCCCGCCCGTCGCGCACCTTCTCCTTCCACTCCGCCACCTTGGCCTTGACCTGCGCGGCGTCCAGGCCGCGTGCCCAGCTCTCGAGCGCGTTGACCTTCTGGACGATCGGCTCGTAGCGCGCCAGCGCGCGCTTGTTGGCCGAGCCGAACACCGACTGCAGGGCCTTGCCGATGCGAATCGGGACCGCTCCGAAATCGAACTTCATGATTGCATGCAATGACGACCCACGAGGCGCTGCGGACGGGACAAGCCGTCGCGCGACCGTCCGGGCGAGGGTCGGGGCGCCCGGATGCGGCCGGCGGCGGCGCGGCACGGCGGAAACGCGGCGCTCAGGGCGCGCGCGCCGGCGGCAGCGTGTGGTCCGAGATCCCGGCCGCGGCCGGCCGAACACGACGGTCCGGGCGGATGCCGGACCGGCAGCACGCCGGCGCGGCGGCTTGCGGGACGGCAACGCGAAGCTCACGCGGTGCCGCGCGCACCTCGTCGGTGTCGGCGACCGCGGTCGCCGGACCCGGCCGGGTTCGCGCCGCAGCGTCGCCGATGCCCACCCCGCCGACCAGCACGAGGAGCACCAGCGCGGTCCACGCCGGACCGGCACCGGCGCGCGCGAGCAGCGCGGCGGCACGACGCAGGGAGTCTTGGGCGAAGCTGGTCACCGGCGTGGGTCGTGTTGCGGCAGGAGCCGCTGGACCATCGCGTACAGTAGCTCCTCACTGTAGGGCTTCGCCAGGAAGCCCTCCGCCTTCTGTACGTCCTCCAGGCGGATCCGGGAGGCGGTGGTCAGCAGGACGGGGATGTCCCGGGTCGCCGGCGCCGCGCGCAGCGCGCTGATCACCTCGATCCCGTCCATCTCCGGCAGCTCGTAGTCGAGCACGATCAGGTCCGGGTGCAGGCGGGCGGCGGTGCGCACCGCCTCCCGGCCGTCGTGCACCTTGGTCACCCGGAACCCGCGCGCGCACAGGAGCGACTCGACGCAATCGGCGAGGTCCTCCTCGTCGTCGACCACGAGGATGGTCGGCGCCGACGCCGGAGCGGGCATGGACGCCTCGCTCTCCGCCGGCGGGCGGCGACGCACGACTTCCTTGAGCGAGGCGGCGGTCGGCATCCCCTCCGCCGCAAGCTGTGCCTCGATGTCGTGCTTCAGCTTGCGGTTGAAGCGGCGCACGGCCATCCAC
>DATGPD010000678.1:0-3585 GCA_035305285.1 Planctomycetota bacterium | reverse complement strand
GCGGCGATCACGCTGGCGTCGGTCGCCGGCACGACGGGCGGGGTGTCGACGATCGTGTACTGGTAGTGCTCCTTGAGCGCGTCGAACAACGCCTCGAGGCGCTGCGGCGTGAGGATCTCGGACGGCCGCGACATCGAGCGCCCGGCGCCCAGCACGAACAGGTTGCGCACGCCGGACGGCTGCACGGCGTCGTCGAGCGCGACGCGGCCGAGGAGCACGTCGGCGAGCCCGCGGCGCGGGTTGAGGTTGAGGTAGCGCTCGACGCTCGGGTTGCGCAGGTCGGCGTCGACCAGCAGCACCGGGCTACGCTCCTGCTCGGCGAACGCGATCGCCAGGTTGATCGCGGTCACCGACTTGCCCTCGCCGCGCATCGCCGACGTCACCACCAGGGTCCGCGCCAGACCCTCGGGGTTCATCGCCATCAGCTTGTTGCGCAGGCCGCGGATCTGCTCGGCGCGGAATCCGGTCGGGTCGTGAAAGCTGACCAGGTACGGATTGATCGCCTGGTCGACCACGACCACCAGGTCCTGCGGCAAGGCCAGGTCGGCGGCCGCGGCTCGGCGCTTTCCGAACAGTCGCATGAAGTATGGCGGACGCGGCGGGCCCCGCGGCCCGGAGACCTGTCCCCGCGGTCATCGGCCAGCGCCGGCTTGCAGTTGGAGGCGTTCGGGAGGGCAGAGCCGGAGCGGGGCGGACCGGCCGTTCACACGGGGACATCGCCGAGGTCGACACCCTTGCTGGCGGCGACCTGACGGGCCAAGTCATAGCCCGCATCCGCGTGGCGGGCAATGCCGATGCCCGGGTCATTGGTCAGCACGGCACGCAGCCGGCGGGCCGCCCCCGGCGTGCCGTCGGCCACGGTCACCTGGCCGGCGTGGATCGAGCGGCCGATGCCGACGCCGCCGCCGTGGTGGATCGAAACCCAGGTCGCACCGCTCGCCGTGTTGAGCAACGCGTTGAGCAGCGGCCAGTCGGCGATCGCGTCCGAGCCGTCGAGCATCGCCTCCGTCTCACGGTAGGGCGACGCGACCGAGCCGGTGTCGAGGTGGTCGCGCCCGAACACGATCGGCGCCTGCAACTCACCGCGCGCGACCAGATCGTTGACCGCCACGCCGAACGCGGCGCGCGCGCCGTAGCCCAGCCAGCAGATGCGCGCCGGCAGACCCTGGAACTTGATCTTGGTGCGCGCCTTCTCGACCCAGGCGGCGAGCGCGCGGTCCTCGGGGAACATCTCGAGCAGCAGCCGGTCGGTGCGCGCGATGTCTTCTGGATCGCCGCTCAGCGCGACCCAGCGGAACGGCCCCTTGCCCTCGCAGAACAGCGGCCGCACGTACTCCGGCACGAAGCCCGGGATCGCGAACGCGCCCGCGACGCCGGCGGCCTTCGCCTCGGTGCGGATGTTGTTGCCGTAGTCGAACGCGACCGCGCCGCGACGCTGCAGCTCCAGCATGCGCTCGACGTGCCGGCGCACGGTGTCGCGCGCGCGCGCGACGTACGCCGTAGGATCGGAGCGGCGCAGCGCGAGCGCCTCGGCCAACGCCATCCCGTCCGGCACGTAGCCGTTCAGCATGTCGTGCGCACTCGTCTGGTCGGTCAGCAGGTCGGGGACCACGCCGCGCTCGACGAGCGCGCCGAGCAGTTCGGTCGCGTTCGCGACGACGCCGATCGAGTACGCGGCGCGCGCCACCTTCTTCTCCAGTGCGAGCGCGAGCCCGGCCTCGACCGAGAGCGCCAGGTGGTCGAGGTAGGCGGTCTGCAGGCGCTTCTCGATGCGCGCGCGGTCGACGTCCGCCGCGAGGCACACGCCGCACGCCATCGTCACCGCGAGCGGCTGCGCCCCGCCCATCCCGCCGAGACCGGCGGTGACGACAAGCCGGCCCGCGAGGTCGCCGCCGAAGTGCTTCTTCGCCGCGGCGACGAACGTCTCGTACGTGCCCTGCACGATCCCCTGGCTGCCGATGTAGATCCACGACCCCGCGGTCATCTGGCCGTACATGGTCAGCCCGAGCGCCTGCAGGCGGCGGAACTCGTCCCAGTTCGCCCACTCGCCCACCAGGTTGCCGTTCGCGATCAGCACACGCGGCGCGTCCTCGTGCGTGCGGAACACCCCGACGCACTTGCCCGACTGCACGAGCATGGTCTCGTCGGGCTTCAGCCGACGCAGCGTCGAGAGGATGCCGGCGAGCGCCTGCGGGTTCCGCGCCGCCTGCCCCGAGCCGCCGTACACGATCAGGCGCTCGGGGTCCTCGGCGACCTCGGGATCGAGGTTGTTCTGCAGCATGCGCCAGGCCGCCTCGATCTGCCAGTTGGCGCAGGTCAACTGCTTGCCGCGCGGCGCGCGCAGCACCGTGCTCCGGGACACTTGCGGTGCGGACATGGCCCACAGGGTAAGAGCCGCAGCGCGGCGCCGCAGCGGGAAGCAGGCGAACACCGCGCGCGCCCGCACCGCACGAGTCGGGGGCCGGCCGCCGGCCGAGCCGGCCCGCATGCCCGGAGCGCTCGCCCACGCGGTTCCGAGTCCCGCGCGCTGCCCACCGCTCCGTGCGGTGAGGCGGAACCGGACGAAGGCCGAAGCGGAGTCGCGGGCCGCGCCATGCCGAGGTCCCTGGCCCGCCGCGCTCCCGACCTGCGTCGGATCACGTGCTCTGACCAGGCGCACTCCCGCACCACGGGCTCGCGGGCACGCCCCCCGCCGGCACGACTTCGCGTTCCGGACATGTGGTCGACGTGCCGACGCCGCGATCGGTCGCACCCCGGTCGGAGTCACGCACGCGGCGCGGGTCGTCCCGCGGCCGCCGCGCAACCGCCCGCCGACCGCGTCACCCCGGGTCGACGATCAGGAGGTCGCGCAGCTCGTTCTTGTCGCCTTCGCGCCAGGGGAAGTGCTCCGCGAGCACGTCCCCGGCGGCCGCGATGCCGGCGATCAGGCCCTCGCGCAGCCGACCGGCGCGGATGCCGGCGAGCACCGCGTCGCGCGCGGCCGACCACGCCCCCTTGTCGCGCACCAGCGCGTCGATGCCCACGTCGCCGAGCACGACCACACGGCGTTCGAACAAGCTCACGAACAGGAGCACGCCCGTGCGCCCGCTGGTCTCGTGGAGGTGGAGCCGGAAGAACTCCTGCAGCGCCTGTTCCTCCGCCGCGGCGGTCGCCGTGGTCTCCAGGACGAACCGGCGTTCGAGGTCGGGCAGCGCGCGGCAAGTGAACAACCCCGCCGCGCCGATCGCGACCTGCACGAACAGCACCCACATCGGCTCGTGCCACGGCAGGTGCGGGGCGAGCAGGATCGAACCGAGCAGCGCGGCGAGCACGGCACCGCGCCAGCCCGCGGAGTCATGCACGTCGCTGCGGTCGACCACCATCGCCACCACCTCGCCGACGGTGCGCCGCTCGACGGCGCGCAGGGCCTCGCGCACCGCTTCGCGGTCCTCGGGCGAGAGCTGCGCGGCGGCGCGGTAGCTGCGGCCGCGCGCGAGCGCGCGCAGGACGGCGACCGCGACGATCGCGGCGAACAGCCACGGCCCCGCCCAGGCGAGTAGGTCGCCGCCCTCGAACGACGCCTGTGCGCCGCGCTGCACCATGCTC
>DATGPD010000677.1:0-3849 GCA_035305285.1 Planctomycetota bacterium | reverse complement strand
TCACGGCGGGCGAGGGCAGCGAGCTGAAAATCGGCGATTCCATCCTGCGGGCGACCGATTTCCTCACCAGCACCACGCGACTCTCTGCGTCTCGGTACACACGGTTCGAGGAGGTCGGCCGCACCGGCCCTGACGGGACCTGCCGCCTGCCCTCGACCGGCGACCTGACGCTGCTCGCGACCACACCGCGTTCGACTTCGGGACTCGTGCACTTCACCGCCCCCGCCGAAGGCGCACGGGTCGTGCTCGTGGTGCGGCGCACGGCGACGGTGCGCGGCGTCGTGGTCGACGCCGCCGGCCAGCCGCTCGCGGACGCCACCGTGGAGGCAGCGCCGCCCGCGGGCGCCTTTCCGCAGCCGCGCCGGACGACCACGACCACGGGCCGCGACGGCCGGTTCGCGCTCGACCTCGACGCGTTCGGCCCGCACGACCTCACGGCGCGCGCGGGCGACATCGGCTCGGAGACGCTGCGCATCGAAGCGTCGCCCGGCACAGGCGAGGACGTGCGCATCCGGATGCTCGGCGCGGTCGCGCTGCACGGCGACGTGCGCGATCCGCGCGGCGCGCCGTCGACCGACGCGACGGTCTACGTCGTGCGTCTCGGCGCCGACCCGCACGCCGACCCGCGCGCGCAGCGGTTCGAAGGCACCGCGAACGCATCGGGCGACGGCTCTTTCCGCATCCTGCTGCCGGCCGCGGGCGAGTACCTCGTCACCGCGCAGCACGCGCAGTGGGCCCACGCCGAGGCCGTGCGCGTGCGCATCGACGCCGGCCGGCCCCCCGAGCCCGTGCGGCTCGTGCTCGGAGAACGCGCGGCGATGGCGGGCACGGTGCGCTGGATCGACGGGTTCCCGGCGGCGGGCGCGCGCGTCGTGGTGCGACCGATCGCGCCCGCGCTGCCGCGGGGCGTCAACCCGGGTCCGTTCGTCGGTCCGACCGGGTTCGCCGACGTCCGGGAAGACGGCACCTACCGGATCGAGGGCCTGCAGCCGCACGTGCGCTACCGCGTCCTGTGCATGCCCGACCCGGGCCGGCCCTACGTCCGGATCGAGCGCACCGACGTCGCGCCGTCGCTGCAGGACTTCGTCCTCGACCGCGCCCTGTTCGGCGACGCCGAGGTGCGGCTGATGTTGCGGTCCGGCGGTCAGGCGATCGGCACCGCGCACGCCATCGTCAGCCGGCGCGGGCGTGACGGCACCTGGCAGCGCGGCCAGCCGACGCAGATCACCTTCGACGCCGGAGGCCAGGCAATCATCGGCGGCCTGGAGCGCGGCGCGACCTACGCGATCGAGCTGCGCTGTGAAGCGCTCGGACGTTGCCGCACGGCGCCGTTCGTCGCCGGTGCGACGACTGACCAGATCGTGCAGCCGGTCGCTCCGGGGCGCGTCGAGGTCACGGTGCTGGACTCGGCGGGCCGGCCGGTGCTCGGCGCGAAGGTCGTGCTGCGCGAGGACGCGCCCGCGGGCCTGCGCCCGCAGGACTCGATCCGCACGACCGACGTCGCCGGGCGGGCGGTGTGGGACAGCGTCTCGGTCCTGTCGTGGACCGTGTTCGCGGAGCGCGGCGAGGAGCGCAGCGAGCCGGTCGCGGTGAAGGTCGCGTCGCACAAGACGAGCCGCGTCGAGATCACGCTGCACTGACCCGGTCGCGCCGGTCGCGGACACTAGGGCCTGCCGGCCGCGGCGGCCGCCGCGGCGTCGGCGTCGCTCCGTTCGCTGGCGATCTTCATGATGTACGCGCGGAAGTCGTCGTCCTCGCCTTCGAGCAGCGTCGGCAGCACGGCTCGGAAGTCCTCCCGCCGGCACCACTCGCGCATGTAGTCCTCCCACGACTGCCAGAGGCGCTTGCCCTGGCGATCCATCTCGTGCTCGTAGACGAGGATGTAGGCGCGCTCGAAGAGCGAGACGAGGATGCCGAAGATCGCGAGCTTGCGCTCGTTCTGCTCCTCGGTCAGAGGTGCCGACGGCCCGCGCTGGCGGAGGAGCTGGAGATCGGCGTTGTCGAGCACCAGCTTGAGGAACTCGCGGTACTCGTCGGACAGCCGCTGGTAGATCTCCTCCTCCTCGTTCTTCCGCTCGCGCTGCTGCTCGAAGAAGAACACGAGGATGGCGAAGGGCAGGCCGAAGATCGTCACCAGGTAGCTGCCGAGTTCGAACCACTCGAGCCAGGTCATTGCCGCAAGCCTACGCGGCCTGAGCGCCGGCGGCGCACGGCGTGTCCGACCGCCGCACGCCCCGTGAGTCCGGGGAAACGCCGCTCACCCGGCGGACGACACGCTCCGTGCGCGTTACCGTGCCGTTTCCCGGCCCGCCCCGTCCGCCGCCGCTCGTTCCGCGCGCCCCCTCCGATCCGGGCATCCCGCCCAGGAGGTGCACATCCGCGCGCAAGCTGCGCTCGCGGCACACCGTTCCTCTCGAACATGCCGACGCTCACGCACGCCTCCGTCCTCCTCACGCTCCTCGCCTCGTCCTTGTGTGCCCAGCGCGGCCGCGCCACGCTCCAGCATGCGGGGCTGGAGAGCTCGATCGACCACGGTCAGCCGCTCTGGGGGAAGCACACGCTGGAGTCGCTCCCGGTCGGCCAGCAGTGGCGGCTCGGCAATGAGAGCGCGACCTGCTGGCGCACGGCCGTGCCACTCATCCAGGGCGATGTCCTGATCGCGCCGGGCGCCTATCGCGTCGCGCTGAGCCGCAGGGGCGAGCAGAGCTTCACGGTCGACTTCGCCTCCGCCGCCATGGCGTTCGGCGGCAACGGGACGCCCGGCTTCGCGGCGAAGCTCGTGCCCGGCAAGCACGAGGTCGAGAAGCGGCTCACCCTCGAGCTGCGCCGCACGGACGGCAAGGGCCAGAACAAGAACGCCGGCGCCGCCGAACTGCCCGCGCTGCTGCAGATCCGCTTCGGCCCGCACCGCGCCGACGCCGAGTTCACCGTCCCGGGCGCGCGCGAACTGCTCGCGTCGTCCCGCTTCCGCCTGATCGGCTGGTCGCTGCCGAGCAAGCTCGTCGAGGACCGCCTCGCCGCGGGCGAAGGCGTGCCGATCGCGACGTTCGTACCGGTGGGGAAGCCGCGCAAGCAGGACCCGGAGGTGTTCAACGTCGTCATCCGCGCGCAGGGCGCCGAGTTGATCCCCGGCCTGCGCATGCCGGAAGACTCGTTCGGCTTCGGCGACGTCGCGCCCCCGTCGCCCGCGTGGCGGCAACCCGCCGAGGTCGAGTGGAGCGACCTGGCCCAGCCCACCGAGCGGCTGGAGTTCGCGGGCAAGCCGGGCCGCAAGGACAAGCTCCTCGTGCTGGAGCTGCGCTGCGGCAAGCGTGCGGCGATCGTCCGCGTCAGCGAGCCGGACGAGCAGAAGGGCGACTGACCGGCAGGTTCCCGCGCGGGCCGACGAGGAGAGCGCCGCGCGCGGCGGCGGACGCGAGCCGCGCGCCGGACCTCGATCCCGGCCGGAATGCCGCGCGGCGCGACGCTGCGCAGCGCGGCTCGTGCGCGCTCAGCGCTGCGGCTGGGCCGGCAGCGCCTCGACCGTCCCGGTGCGGTCCTCGTTGAACGCCTCCCACAGGGGCCGCTCGAACTCGCGCACCTCGCTCTTCTGCACGACGCGATCCAGTTCGCGCGAGGGATCGCTGCGCGCGGTGACCAGCAGGGCCTCGATCTCCACCTGCTCGTCGGCGCGGCTCAGCTTCTTGGCGCGCTCCAGCTGGGTGACCGCCTGCTGCGCCTCACCCATGCGCAGGTAGCACAGGCCCATGTTGCGGTAGATCTCGCACTCGACGTCGGTCGGGTTGGCGGCCTGCGAGGCGAGCGACAGCTCGGACAGGGCCTGCTGCCACTGCCGCCGCTCGATCCACT
>DATGPD010000676.1:0-6692 GCA_035305285.1 Planctomycetota bacterium | reverse complement strand
CGAATCGCTCCTTCAGGAGCAGTTCGCGCGGACCGGGGGGCGGGCCCGGCGGCGCACCCGGTCCCTGAGGCGGCTGGGCGGCGGCATGCGCCGCGGTGAGCAGCAGGCCGAGCGGGAGGAAAGCGACGCAACGGGTGCGGTTCATGACGACGCGGGGATCGGCGGGAGCGGGCGGACGCGCGGCGTCCGCCGGGAAACGCGATCCACGGTTACGGCGCGAGCGCGCGCCGGACCTTGGCTCGGTGGCTGAACGACGCCTTGACGTCGGGCCGCCCCATGTTCGCGACGCTGCAGTTCGCACAGACGTCGCGCAGTTCCATGTGGTAGATCTGCCGGCGCAGCTCGCGGTACGGCTGGCCGGTCCAGATCTGGCGGAAGTCCTGGGTCTTGAAGTCGCCGAAGGTCGTGAACTCGAACCACGAGCCGCACGGGAACACCGTGCCGTCCGGGTTGATGTGCACGTAGTACCAGGGGAAGTAGCAGGGCCGGTTGTGGTGGTCCTTCTCCTTCACCTTGAGGAGGAACTCGCGGTTCTTCTTGTTGAGGTAGTCGGCGACGTCGAGCGAGCTGGCGGGGAGCTGCTCCGGCGCGGCGAGCGCGCTGCCGCCGCCCTCGCTGCTGCGCGCCGCGTCGGTGATCGGCGCCTGGTCCTCGCGGATCCCGACCGGGATCGGCATCGGCATGCACACGTTCATGCCGACCTCGCGTGCGGTCTCGGCCATCTCCGCGAGCATCGCGTTGCACAACTCGGGGTCGTTGAGCAGCGTCTGGTCCTCGACGCCGAGCCCGCCCATGACCGCCATGTGCACGAAGTTCATGTCCTCGACGCCCTTGCTGCGCGCCAGGCGGATCAGCCCGGGCATCTCGCGGATGTTGCAGCGCATCAGCACCGCGGTCATCGACAGCCGCGGGTAGACCGAGCCGGTGCGCCTCTTGGTCTCGGCGATCAGGTCGAACGCCGCCATCAGCTTGTCCCACTTCGCCGGCGTACGGACGCGCTCGAAGGTCTCCTTCGTGCCGCCGTCGCACGAGATCGTGAGCAGCGGCATCTGCACCTCGACGATCTTGTCCATGATCCTCTGGTTGAGGGCCATGGCGTTCGTCGAGAAGTGGAAGTTCGGCACCTCGTACTCGCGGCACAGCTCGAGTGCGCGCGGCAGCTCCTTGGCGAGCAGGGGCTCGGCAGACGACGAGAGCACGACGTCGTGTGCGCGCGGGAAGACGTCCGCGGCGATCTTCTCGAGCAGCTCCCGGCCCATCTGCGTCTTGTTCGGCACGAAGTCCGGGTGCGCGAAGTGGCACATCACGCACTTCAGCTGGCACGTGCCGACCATGTCGAGCTTCACGCGCAGGAAGCGCCGTTCGCGGATGACGGGCATGCGGGGCGCGGGAGTATAGCCCTCGCCGGCCGAGGGCCGTGGTCGGCGCACGGTCGGCGCGCGCGAGCCCGCGCTGCGACGGCCCCGGCGGCGCGTCCCGGGGAGAGCCGAAAGCCGCGTGCCGCGGCCGGCAGCGCGCCACGCGCGGCCGCAGGCGCGGGCGCTGCCCCGATCACGGCAGCGCAGTTCCTGCACTCCGTGCGGCGCGCGCCGCGGCTCAGGCCCCGAGGTCGGCGAGCACCTGGGCGGGATGGTTCCGCGCGTCGACCTGGTCGTAGACCTTCAGCACGTTGCCGTCGGGGCCGACGACGACGCTGATGCGCCGGGCGTGCTTGGCGTTCGCGTCGTCGCACGCGCCGTACGCGAGCCCCAACGCCCGCGTGGTGTCGCACAGCAGCGGGAACGGGAACGCGAACTTCTCCTTGAAGCTTCGGTTCGCCGCGGCGTCGTCGAACGATGCGCCCAGGATGGCGATGCCCTTGGCGGCGAACTGCGGGGTCCGGTCACGGAACCCGCAACCCTCCGCGGTGCAGCCGGGCGTGTCGGCCTTGGGGTAGAACCACAGGACCAGGGTGCGGCCGCGGTAGTCGGACAGGCGGTGCAGGGAACCGGACTCGTCCTCGACCGCGAAGTCGGGAGCCGGGGTGCCGGGAGTGAGCATGGCGCGGTTGTACGCGTCGGACGGGCGGCGGGCGACGGCCCGCCGCGGCTCACGGCACGAATCGGACCTTGACCGCGTTGCTCGCCTCGATGACCCGTCCGCCGTCGAAGACCACGAACGCGTGGTACAGCTCGGTGCCCACGATGCTCGCGTGCACGCTCGGCACGGAGAGGAACGCGCGCGCCTTGCCCTGCTCGTCGAGCTGCCCGGCGGTGTTCTGCAGGAAGGCCGAGTTGGCGAGCGTGACCGTGGTGGTGAACCAGCCGTCGGGGTTGAGCGGCACGGTGACGCCGTTGAGTTCGAAGCCGGGCGTGGTCCCGAACGAACCGGCCACCAGGTACTGCCGGCCGGCGTGCGCCGTGCCGGCGTCGAGGTCGAGCTGCTGCTGCCCGCCGGACGCGGCGGAGATCGTGGGCTCGACCCGGGTGAGCATCCGCCGCACGCCCTTCTCCATCGTGAACCGGTCGCGCACCGTACCCGTCGCGTCGACGAAGTACGCGTCGAGGCGCGTGCCGTCGATGTCGACCACCAGAGAACCGCCGAGGTTGAACGACACGTAGTTGGCCGGGTGGTTCAGCGCGCCGCCGCTCGTCATGCCGGCGCTGCCGGCGACGACGTAAACCGCGCCCTCGCCCGACACCCGGCCCAGCGAACGCTTGCCGTAGGTGCCGTCGCCGTCCGCCCGGCCGTCGCCACGGTCGAGGATCATCGCCGGCGTGAGCGTGTCCGACGTGCCGTAGTGGCCGTGCAGGAGGAAGGACCGCTCGTAGCTGTGGCTGTGGCCGGTGAGCACGAGGTCGACGCCGTGCTGCTCCAGGATCGGCAGCGCGTTGACCCGCATGTCGCGCAGCCGGCCGCTGCTGTCGCCGGCGTTGTCCGAGTCGTGCACCCCCTTCGAGTACGGCGGGTGATGGAAGAACGCGATCACCCACTCCGCGGTGGTCGCGCGCAGGTCGGCGTCGAGCCAGGTGAGCATCGCGCCCGACGGCGAGCGGTCGCCGTCCTGCGAGTCGAGGCACACGAAGTGGACGTTGCCGTAATCGAACGAGTAGTACGCCTCGGTGCCCGACGGCAGGCCGCCGCACTCACCCGCGGTCGGCAGGGTGAACGAGTCGTAGTACGGTCCGGTCTGGGTCAGGCTGCGCCCGGCGATCGCGTCGTGGTTGCCGAACGTCGGCCACGCGCACGCGTGGCGGAACGTCGCGTCGTAGATCGCGAACAGGTAGCGGCTGTGCTCGATGTCGGTGCCGGAGTAGTAGGCGTTGTCGCCGAGCAGCAGGACGAGGTCGGCGGGGCGCGTACCCGCGAAGGCATGGAACGCGTCGCGGACCGCGCGCGCGTGCGCGTCGCCGGTGCCGCAGTCGCCGAGCGCCCAGATGCGCATCGGGGCGCGCGTCCCGGTCGGCGGCGCGGTCATGAACCAGTAGTCGATCCCGGGTCCGGCGAACCGTTGGGTGCCGTCGCCGATCGCGTAGTAGTAGCGTCGTGCCGGAGTCAGATCGGTCAGGCGCACTTCGTGCTCGGTGCGCGGCGTGGCGTCGCTGTGCACGAGTTGGACCGAGTCCGGCGCGCTGCCCAGCCAGCAGGCCGTCGGACAGGGCGAGTCGGTGCGCCAGCGCACGATGGTCGACGTCGCCGTGGTCTGCTGCAGGTACGGGCCGCGGGCGAGCGACAGGTTGGCGGTTGCGACCACCTCCAGGTCGAAGCTGAGGTCGTCGCTCGTCGCGCTCGCCTGGTGGACCTCGACCGCGAGCACGTTGCGCCCGGCGACCAGGAGGTTCGGCGGGAACGAGATCGGGTAGTACGTGCGCTCCTCCGGCGCGTCGCGCTCCTGCAGCGCGAGCGTCGCGTAGCCCGTCGGCCCGGCCGGCATGTTGACCCGCGCGATCTCGGTGCCGTTCAAGTAGACGATCGCGCCGTCGTCGCACAGCAGCTCGATGTGCGCCCGCGTGTACCACACGGGGTTCTGCACGGTGAACGGGTGCCGGAAGTAGATCGTCGGCGTCCGGTTCGTCGGGCTGCCGCCGTTGACCAGATGGCTCTCGTCGCCGTCGCCGAACCCGAGCTGCGTGCTGCCCACCGGCCACAGCGAGTCGTCGTACACCGGCAGGATCCACACCGTGCCGAGGTCGATGCCGGCGTCCGAGTAGCGCCAGTACGAGCCGCGCGGCACCAGGATCTCGCCGTTGCCCGACGCCAGCACGGGCGCGGGCGCAGCAGCCTCGAGCGCCGCGGGAGCGGTGGTCGACTCGAGCGTCGCCGGGGCCCGCTCCGTGCGAAAGGGCAACGGCGCAGGCGGCACGATCGGCGCGCCGTGGAGCTGGCGGCTCAAGCCCGCGACCAGCGCGCGGCTCGCCGCGGTCTTGCTGCGCGGACCGGGCAGCGCCTCGATCGCGGCGAGCGCGGCGCGCCGGACAGCGGCCGCCGCGGCGGGCTGGCCGGCGCGCTCCAGCAGGCGCGCCTTCCACGCGAGCCAGCTCTCCGGCCGCGCGACCTCGGGCAGGACGAGGTCGAGGCGGCGCACGCCTTCGCGCCAGTCCCCGGCCTGCTCGCACAGCGCGATCGCCCGCTCTTGCAGGGTGATCACCGGTCCCAGCTCGCGCATCGCGCGGTCGAGCCCGGCGAGCGCCTCGCGCAGGGCGTCCGCGCTCACGGCCGCGTCGGCGCGCTCCAGGTAGTACTCGGGACGCGCCGGACGCACGAGCGCGAGCGCGGCGTCCCACGCGTCGAGCGCGCGCACATGCTCGCCCTGTGCCGCCAGCGCGCGGGCGCGCAGCACGGCGGCCTCGCCGCACTGCGGATCCCGCGCCAGTTCGCGCACCGCCGCCGCGAACGCCTCGGGGTGACGACCGAGGCGGAGCAGCGCGCGGCCGCGCCCGACGTGCACGCCCGGGTAGTCCGGGCGCAGCTCCAGCGTGCGATCGAAGTCGGCCAGCGCCTGCCTGGGTGCGTCGATGCCCAGGTACACCTCACCGCGCTGGAAGTACAGCGCCGGGTCGCGCGACTGCTCGCGGATCGCGGCGTCGAGCGCCCGCAGGCACGCCGGCGGGTCGTGCGCCGGCAGGAGGCCGGCCAGCAACCCGACCATCAGGACGATCGCACCGGCGCGCGCACGGTGGGGCGGACGTCGCGCAGGACGAGCAGCTCGGGGGAGAGCGTGAGGCATGGGACGGACGAGGCGAACAACGCACGGGGGCCGGCGTCCGGCCGCGCAAAGTTGGCGGCAGTGCTTCGGCGCGACTCCCGCGAGGCAGCCGACTGGATGGCAGTCTGCGCTCGGCAGCAAGCGAAGCACGTCGCACCGATTTCGGCCAGAGGATCCCCCCGGGCTCACGTCCTCGGCGACGCGGCAGCAGTGCCTCGCTCCGCGCGGCTTCGCGCATCGGCTCGCCCTCGTAGGAGGAGAAGTCCTTGCAGCTGCCCGCGACCGGTCCGCACAAGCTCGGATCTTGCGCACACTTGCAGGGGACGGCGCGGCGCGCTCTCGCGCGCATGGGGCGCTCGCCGTCGGGCCGCAGGCGCCGCTCGGCAGCCCGGCGCTGCTCGCCATCGGTCTCAGCGACCAGCAGATCGGCTCCCTGCCGCTGCCCCTCGACCTGACCTTCCTCGGTGCGCCCGGCTGCAACCTGTACCAGGACGTGGTCGCGACCGTGCCGGCGTCGGTCCATGCGACCCAGGGCGCCACCTTGCTGATCTCGAACCTGCACCTGGCGCGCAACTACTCGCTGGTCGGCGCGACGTTCTTCTTCCAGGGGCTGATCTCCGACCCGGCGAACAACCCGGCGGGCCTCCGGACGACCTCGGGCCTGCACCTCGACTTTCAGGCGCCGCCCAGCCCGTTCGTCAGCGCGCTGGTGTTCGGTTCGATCGGCGCGCCGCCGCAGGAGCTCGTGCACGACGTGGCGCTGGTGCTCGGCATCGAGTGAACCCGTGCGGCGCGGTCGCGCTGCCGACCAGCCGCGTTCACCTGCGGTCCGTCTGCCTCCCGGCGCGCTCCTTCGAGCGCTGCAGGATCGAGCCGAGTCCCTCGACGCGGCGTTCGTCGCGGTGGGCACGGGCCGGCCGCTCCTCGGGCACGGCGGCGTTCGCGGCCGCGGTTGCCGGCGACGGCCGCGCGGCCTCGCGCGCGCTCGCCGGCTTCTGCCGCACAACGCGCGGCAGCGAGAGTCCCAGCCGGCGCACCGCGATCTCCCCGAGCAGCGCCGCGAGCAGCAGCCACGCGCACAGCGGAGCGAGCGGACGCAGCCCGACGCCGTCACGCGACCCCGAGAACAACTCGCCGACCGGCGGATCGATCCGCCCGCCGGTGATCCCGACCAGCCGGGCCAGTTCACGCGCGCCCGCCTCGGGATCGAGGCGGCGTTCGAACTCGGGGGAGTACGGCAGCGTGATCGGCGGCACCGACACGACTTCGCCCGCGCCCTCGACCGCGACGGTCGCACGGTAGACGCCCTCGCCGGTCAGGGGCACACGGGCCTCGAGCCGCCGTTCGCCGGCGCGCAGCAAGGTCACCTCCGCACCGCGCCCGTCGGGCAGCAGCACGCGCGCGGCGAGGCGCGGCAGCAGCACCTCCTGCCCCGGCTCGACCTCGACCGAGAGCACGCCCTCGTGGCCGCGGCGCACGAAGTCCGCGTAGACCGCATCGCCCGCGC
>DATGPD010000675.1:0-4213 GCA_035305285.1 Planctomycetota bacterium | reverse complement strand
CGAGGGCGGTCATGGCGCAACGCCGGTGTCGGGTCCGAACTGCATGCACACCGGACCGGCGCGATGATCGCAGACGCGCCGCCGGCAGGGAACGCACGACGGGCCGTCGCGCCGCACGAGGACGCGCGCGCGCAGCGGCGCGGTGCGCGCCGGATCCTGCGGCCCGAACAGGGCGATGACGTCCGCACCGCACGCCGCGAGCACGTGCGTCGGCCCCTGGTCGGGCCCGAGCGCCCGCCCGCCGCAGCGCGCCAGCAGCGCGCCGAGCGCGACCAGACGACGCAGCTCCCCGGCGCGATGGCGCAGCACCGGGATCCCGCGCGGCAGCGGCAGCCCCTCCGGCTCGTCCGGCCCCAGCACGGTCAGCGCCGGCCACGTGCTGGCCGCCGCGGCGCGCTCGGCCTCCGCCGCCGGCCAGCTGCGGTTGTCGCGCGGATCGCCGAGCACCAGCACGAGGAACGGCAGCTCGGCGTCGATGCCCAGCGCGCGCAGCGCCGCCGCCTCGCGTGCCATTTCCTCGTCGGTGGCGACGAGCAGCGACGACGTGGCGACCGCCTCGGGCGCGACCGCGCGCACGACGTCCAGCGCGAGGTGCGCAGGGTGCGGGACCGGCGCGGACGGTGCCACCTTGTCGGTCAGCAGGCACGCGCTGTGCCGCTCGCGCCGCAGCGGTCCGGCGATCCCCACGCGGCGCGGCGCACCCGACGCGAACGCCGCGAGCGCGCTCTTCCAGTTGCCCTGCAGGTCGAGGGCGAGCGAGCAGCGCAGCGCGCGCGCCGCGCGCGCGAAGTGCGCGAAACCGCGCAGCGGCGGGTGGCGCCGGTGCGGCACGACCGAGGCGAGCCAGTCGAGGTGGTCGAACAACGGCGCGAACGTCGACTGCACCGCGACGTGCAGGCGCCACTGCGGACGCACCAACGCGAGCGCGTGCATCGCACCGAGCGCGTGCACGACGTCGCCCATCGCCGACAGGCGCACGAGCAGCACGTCGCACGGCGCGTGCGACGCGGCGATCATCCCCGGCGCTCCAGGAGCAGCACGGCGACCTTCGGGAGCTGCAGGCGCACGCGCGCCTCGTAGCCGGGCGGCGGCAGTGCGGCGCGGGCGAGGTGCGCCCACACCGCGGGCGGACGCGCGCCTTCCTCCATGAGCAGCCACGGCGCGGCGGGGTCGCGGCGGGCGAACTCGTCGCCCGGCGGCAGGATGCCCGCGTGCAGCAGCAGGGGCGACGGGATGTGCAGCAAACTCGCCAGGTCGTGCGCGCCGCGCGCCGCGAGCGCGCGCTGCAGCGCGGGTCCCGCGGCGGCGAACGGTTCGCGGTACAGGGCGCGGTGCTCGGCGAGCGGCGCCGCGAAGGTCCACGCCGCGACCACCGGCAGGAGCAGCATCGCCGCGACCGCGCGGCACGCGCGGTCGACCCAGAGCGGCAGCGCGGCGAGGAACGCGAAGCCCAGGGCCGTGCGCGCGCCGAACGGCGGGGGCAGCCACGCGTGCGCGCAGAGCGCGAGCGCCGCGACCAGCGCCAGCCCGGCAAGGCCTCGCCGCATGCCGGGTGTCAGCATCCCGCGGCGCGCGAACGACGCGACCGACGGGCTGACCGCGGCGAAGAACAGCGGCACGGCCGGCAGCAGGTAGCGCGCCGGACGGGTGGGGAAGAACGTGAGCACGAGCACGGTCGAGAACGCCGCCGCCGCGACCATGCGCACGAACGACTCCGCGTCGTCGGGGCGCGCGGGACGCGCGCCGCGGTACTCGTAGAACAGGAACAACCCGAACGGTAGCGACGCGAGGAACGCGCGCACGAAGTGCATCGGCGTGTCGAGCGCGTGCTGCCAGGTGAAGGTGCCGATCCGGCCGACGCTCTCGGTGACCGCGACGTCGACCAGCGACGTGTCGCCCGCGAGCGCACTCTCGAGCGCGACGTAGTACGCGGCCGGCAGCGCGGCCGTCAGCAGGAGGGCGAGCAGGAGCCGCCGGCCGCGGCGCCGCCGCAGCCAGACCGCCGCAGTCCCGGCGAACAGCATGAGGTACGGCGGCCCCTTCACCAGGAACGCGAGGCCCGCGACGACCCCGCCGGCGACCAGCGGCAGCAGGGTCCCGAACGCCGCGCCGCGCGCGAGCAGGAGGATCGACGCGGCGGAGAGCGCGGCGAAGATGGGGTCGATCTCGGCGCGCGGCACGAGCGCCATCACGAGCGGCGCGGCGAGCACCCCGAGGCCGGCACACCACGCCGCGCCGGTGCCGTGCGAGCGGCGGAACAGCGCGTGCGCGAGCCACGCGAGCAACGCGAAGGCTAGCGCGCCGGGCAGGCGCAGAAGCCAGATCGCCGGTTCGAAGCGCGCCGCGAGCCAGCCGACGATCCAGTAGTGCAGCGGCGGCTTCGACAGGTTCGGCTCGAAGCCGAGGGTCGGCACGAGCCAGTCCCCGCTGTGCACCATCTCCAGCGCGATCTGGACGCGGCGGCCCTCGGTGCCGGTCCAGTCTGGCGGACTGAGCAGCCCCGGCACGAACACCGCCGCGGCCGCGAGCAGGTAGCACAAGCCGGGCAGGAGCCCGTCGGCCCAGGCGGACCGCGCCTCGGAGACGGCAGGAGCGGCGGGCTGGGCGGGCCCGTACACGGCGGCACTCGACATGGTCTCGGTGGATCCGGACACCGGAGCTACCACTCCTGCTCGACGCGCGGATCGATCACGCGACTCCGATACCAGGCGACCGCGAAGCAGTCGCGCAGCCCGCGCAGCGCGCGGTTGCCGATCCCGTACTTCGCGCGGCCCGCGGAACGCGGCCGGTGGTTCACCGGCTCCTCGACGATGCGCAGCCCGAGGCTGCGCATCAGGGTCGGCATGAAGCGGTGCATGCCGTTGAAGCGCGGCGCCTTGAGGAAGGCGGCGCGCGGCAGCACCTTCACCCCGCACGCCGCGTCCGTGACCCGGTCGCCGGTGATCCAGTTGCGCACCGCGTTGCCGATGCGCGAGCTGATCCGGCGAACCCAGGAGTCCTGCCGGCGCACGCGCACGCCGACGACGCCGTCGCACCGGCCGCCCTCGACCATGGCGAGCAGGCGCGCGACGTCGCGCGGATCGTTCTGCCGGTCGCCGTCGAGGGTGGCCACGAGGGGCGCACGGGCGACCTCCACCCCGGCAAGGAGCGCGCCGCTCTGCCCGACCTGCCGCTGCAGGCGGAGGACCCGCAGCCAGGGGCGCGGCGCGGCCGACTGGAAGGCGCGGAGGCGGGCGAGCGTCGCGTCGCGGCTGCAGTCGTCGACCACGATCACCTCGAACGGCGCGGCGGGCGCCAGAGCCTCCTCGACCTCGGCCAGGAGCGGTTCGACGTTGTCCTGCTCGTCGTGCATCGGGATCACGAGCGACACGCGCAGCGGGACTTCGGAGCCTTGGACCACGGGCCGCGCCCAGCTTCGCGGCGCCACGGCGCGATGCAAGCGGGAGGCCGGGCGAGCGCGAATCGGCGCCCGGGTCCGGGCGAACCCGCCGCGCGCCGCACGCCGCCGTGGCCGGTGCGAACTGCCGGCGTCGCGCCGGCGGTCTCGCCGTCGCACCGGTGCTGCCACCGCCTTTTCCGCGGGCCGCTCACGCCGGTGCAGCCGGTGCGCCGATGGTCGCTGCGGCCGCAATTGCCGGCACGACTCCGAAAACCGCGCCCGGCGGCGGTAGCTTGACGCGTCCCGGGAATCCACCCATGACGACCGCTCCCTCGACCCAGCGCATCATCCAGCCGTACGACCGCGACCGCCTGCGCGCCGAGTTCCGCGCCGCGCAGCCGTTCCCGTTCTTCAAGATCGACGGCTTCCTCGACCCGGCGTTCGCCGAGGAGGTTGCCGCGTCGATGCCGAGCTTCGAGGAGGCCCAGCGCCTCGGCCTGATGTTCAAGAGCGTCAACGAGAAGTTGAAGCTGCAGGTCACGGACTCCTCGAAGTTCCCCCCGCCGGTGCTCGCGCTGCACCGCGCGCTGTCGTCCCCCGAGTTTCTCGCCGACCTCTCCTACATCACGGGCATCCCGAACCTCCTCGCGGACGAGAAGCTGGACGGCGGCGGCATGCACCAGACCGGGCCGGGCGGGCGCCTCGACGTGCACGTCGACTTCAACATCCTGGAGGACCGCGGCTGGCACCGGCGGCTCAACATCCTCGTCTACTTCAATCCGGGGTGGCAGGAGGACTGGGGCGGCCGGATCGAGCTGTGGGACAAGGACGTCA
>DATGPD010000674.1:0-2214 GCA_035305285.1 Planctomycetota bacterium | reverse complement strand
CGGTGAGCACCGCCGCGCCGCCCTCGGCGCGCACGCTCACGGCGATGTGGCCGTGCGGCGGGGTGTACTTCGCCGCGTTGGTGAGCAGGTTGGCGACGACCTGCGCGACGCGCACCGGGTCGGCGTCGATGAGGAGCGGCTCGTCGGGCAGCGTGACCTGCAGCTCGTGGCCCTGCGCCTGGATCAGCGGCTGCGCGGTCTCGATCCCGCGTGCGACGACCGAGGCGATCTCGATCGGCTCGCGGCGCAGCTCGATCTTGCCGCGCATCACGCGGGAGACGTCGAGCAGGTCGTCGACCAGGCGCACGAGGTGGCGGACCTGCCGCTCCATCATCTCGCGCGCGTGCTGCGCGGTGGTCGCGTCGACGTCCGGCATCGCGAGGATCTGCAGCGAGTTCCGGATCGGCGCGAGCGGGTTGCGCAGCTCGTGCGCGAGCGTGGCAAGGAACTCGTCCTTGCGCCGGTCGGCCTCGGCGAGGCGCTCGTTGTGCCGGCGCAGCTCGTCTTCGAGGCGCTTGCGCCAGGTGACGTCGGCGGAGAACACGATCAGGCCCTCGCGCGTCGGGTAGATGTGGTTCTCGAACCAGGCGTCGATCTTCGGGTAGTAGTGCTCCGAGCGGATCACGCGCTGCTCGGTCATCGCCTGGTGCACTTCGCGCCAGTACTGGTTCCCGATCGCGTCGGGGAACACGTCCCAGATCGACCTGCCGAGCAGGTCTTCCTTGCGCTTGCCGAGGAGCTGCGCGGCCTTGTCGTTCACGAACGTGAACCGCCACTGTCGGTCGTAGCACGCGAGGTGGTCGGTGATCCCGGCGAGCACGGCCTCGAGCCGGGCCTCGGCCTGCTTGCGTGCGGTGACGTCGACGAAGACGCCGACGACGTACTTCACCTCGCCGGCCGCGTCGCGCACCACCGACACCGCGAGGTCGGTCCAGACGATCGAGCCGTCCTTGTGGAAGAAGCGCTTCTCCAGGCGGTACGACGGGATCTCGCCGCCGAGCAGCCGGCAGCCGAGCGCGAGGTCGGCTTCGAGGTCGTCGGGGTGGGTGAGCTCGACGAGGCTGCGCTCGCGCAGCTCCGCCTCGGTGTAGCCGAGCATCTCGCACAGCCCCGGATTGACCCACAGCGTGCGCTGGTCGATGCCGACATGGGCGACGCCGACCGCGGCGCGGTCGAAGGTCGCGCGAAAGCGCTCTTCGCTCTCGCGCAGGTCGTCCTCGACGCGCTTGCGCGCGGTGACGTCCTCCTGGATCAGCACGACCTCGCGCACGCGGCCGCCGGCGTCCTTGATCGGATAGATCACCGCCGAGAGCCAGCGGCGTGCGTCGCTGCCGCCGCGGAAGCCGGGGATCGTCTCACTCGGGTCGTAGAGGATCGCGGGGATGCGCGCCGCGCGGCCGGCGAACGCATCCTTGATGATCGGCAGCACGCCGCGCGCGTCGAGCTGCCGGTCGTCGAGGATGTTGTAGTTCGCGACCTGCTCCAGGCGCACGCCCCACAGCTCTTCCCACGCGCGGTTGACCAGGATCGTGCGGCCGTCGGGTCCGAACACCTGGATGCTGAAGGGCGCCTGCTCCATCAGGCTGCGGAAGCGCTCTTCGTTGTGCCGCACCTGCTCTTCCGCCTGGCGGCGCTCGGTGACGTCGCGGTTGGTGCCGACCACGGCCTCGACCTCGCCGTCCGGTCCGAGCACCGGCACGACGATGTACTCGTAGTGCCGCCGGCCGAAGGTCCCGGTGAACGGCATCTCGCCCTTCACCGGCTGCTTGGTCGTGATGACCTGCTCGATCTCGCGGTCGTGCGCCTCGGCGTGCCACCGCTCGTAGCCGAGTTCGAGCCACGTCTTGCCGATCGTCTCGTCCCAGGTCCGGCCGAGCATCTGCAGCAGACGCTCGTTCGCGTAGACGAAGCGGTGGTCGAGATCGAGCACGTAGACGAGGTCGGGCGTGTTCGACAGCGCGGCCTCGTAGAGGCGCTTGCGGCGCTCCTTGCGGGCGAGCAGCGCGGCGCGTTCCTCCTCGGCGCGGCGCCAGTGCGTCTGGTCGTGCAGGATCTTGGCGTAGCCGGTCAGCCGGCGACGGTCGTCCCACAGCGGAGCCACCGTGCTGCCCGACCAGAACCGCGTGCCGTCCTTGCGCACGTGCCAGCGGTCGGCGTGGCTGCGGCCTTCGATCCGCGCCTGCTCCATCTCCTGGCGCGGCGCATTGCGTTGAC
>DATGPD010000673.1:0-5720 GCA_035305285.1 Planctomycetota bacterium | reverse complement strand
TGCCCGACGGCAGCCTCGTGTTCGGGCTCGTGCGCGACGAGGGGCGCACCGAGCTGGTGCGCTGGCACCCCGGGCGGATGAGCGCGCCCGAGCCGATCGCGGCGCTCGCCTCGGAAGGCCACGACCTGTCGCCCGCGCTCTCCCCGGACGGGCGCACGCTCTTCTTCGCCACCGACCGCGCCTACCGCGGCGGCGGCGGGTTCGACGTGTGGTGCGCGACCGTGCGCGGCGGCGAAGTGTTCGCGCCGCGTCCTCTTCCCGAGACGATCTCGACCGCCGCCGACGAGACCGATCCGGTCGTCGACCCGGCGACCGGCGAGCTGGTGTTCGTCCGGCGCGCCGAGTCGCTGGACGCGCGCGGCACGCTGTCGTTGTGGACCGCGCCGCTCGACGGCAGCGCGGACGCGCGCCCGCTCCTGCCGCTCGTCGACGGCGCGCCCGCGGCGCTCGACCGCGAGCCCGACTTCTCCGCCGACGGCCGCGTGCTCTTCTTCGTGCGGCAGACCGGGTTCGGCCGGCCGGCCCTGATGCGCGCCTGGCGGCACGCCGGCCGGTTCACTTCGCCGGTCGCGCTGCCGCTCGCGCTGCACGACGGCGTGCTGCGCGGCCCCGTGCTGCGCGACGGTGGACGCGCGTTGCGCCTGGTCGATGCCGATGCCGGCCTGCTCTACCGCGCGCAGGCGGTCGAGGTGATGCCGTGGTGGGAGGGGCAGGCGTGGATCGAGCGCCTGCTCCTGATCACGCTCGTGCTCGCCGCGCTGCTGTGGCTGCTGCTCGCGCTCGGCAAGCGGTGGCGCGCGCTCGACATCGTCACGTGGTGCCTGATCACGTCGCTGCTGCTGCACGTGCTCGTGCTGCTGTGGCTGCGCGGCGTCGAGATCGTGCGCCGCTACCAGAACCCGCCGCCGCGCCTCGGCGAGATCGAGGTGTCGCTCGTCGCGAGCGGCAGCTCGGTCGAGGAGGCGGGCGCGCCGACCGAGTCGACCTTCGCGCACCAGTTGCGCTTCTCCGGCCACGCGCAGGCCATCGCGCCCGACGCGCCGACGAGCCGGGTCGCGGCGGCGCACGCGGAGGCGCGCGCGGCCGACGGCGACGCGCGCCTCGACGTGCCGGACCCCGCCGCGCACGAGCCGGCGCGCGCCGACCTCGCGGACGCGGCCGCGGCGGCCGAGCCGCGCTCGGCGCGCAGCGCCGAGCACACGCTGCAGCCGGCAGCGAGCGGCACGGTCACGCCCGCGCGCACGGCGGCGAGCGCACGGCGTGCGGCGCCGAGCAGCGAGGCGGCGTTCGCCGTCGAGGTCCCCGCGGCGGACCCGCGCGGCGAAGGCGTGCTGACCGCCGCTGCGCCGGCGCCGGCGGGTGCGCGGGCGAACGCGCTGCCCGCCGCGAACGAACCGCGCCCGGCGCCGACCGGGGTTGCGGACGCGGCGCCGACGCTGGTCGGCCGCGCCGGGGCGGCACCCGATCCGGGCACGGCGGTCGCGCCTGCCGCGGTCCCCGAGTTGACCGCGGCCGCGCCGCACGCGGCTCCGTCGCGCAGCGCGCCGGCGGAGAGCGCGCCCGAGAGCGTCGCGCGTCCGGGCTCGCTCGTCGCGCACGGCGGCGCCGTGTCCGCACCGCAGGCATCCGCGGCGCCGGGCGCGCTGCCGCCCGCGAGCGCCGAGGCCGCGCGGCCGCGCGCGGTGGAGGTCGCCGACCGCGTGGAAGGGCCGAAGGTCGCGCAGGGCCAGGCGGAGCCGCGCGCGCTCGCGGCGCTGTCGGGCGAGGCGCTCGCGCCGGCGGACGGACCGCGCGTACCGGCGGCGCGCGCAAGTGCACCGGCCGAGCGCGACGCGGCCGTGGGCCCGGCACCCGGGTCGCTGGTCGCGGCGGTCACCAGGTCGGCGCCGCCTGCGGCGTCGCGGGAGGCTCGCGCGGTGCCCGAGGCGCGGCGCGTGGCGCCGCCGACGCAGGATCTGCGCGATGCGGGCGCGGCGGCCGTCGCTGCGGGTACGGCGACCGCGCCCGCGCCGGCCGTCGCGCCGCTCGCCGGCGAGCAGGTCGCGCCGCACGCTGCTTCGCCCGTCGCGCAGCGCGCCGGTGCGCCGGCCGCGAGCGAGGCGACGCCCACGGTGACCGGCCCGGCTCCTCTGCTCGCCGCCGCCCGCACGTCCTCATCGCCCCCGGTCGAGCGCGCCGCCGCTCGCCCCGCGCCTTCCCCGTCGCTCGCTGCGCCGCGTCCCGCGCTGCGCGAGCCGGGCGCGGTCGCGGCACCGCCCGCCGCCGAGCGCGTGGCGCGCGCCGTGCCGCTTGCGGCTGCGGGCGCGGGTTCGGCGGCCGCACCGTTGCCGGGGCCCGAAGGCTTGCTGCCCGCGCCTGCGCGCACCGCGCAGGAAGGCACCCGTGACACCGTGGTCGCGCCGTCTTCGGTGCTCGTCGCGCCGCACGCCACCGCGCGCGCCGCACCGCGCCGGCCCGAGGCTCCGCCTGCGCCGCTCGCGGCCGGGCCGAAGGTCACGCTGCGCGACCCGCCGTCGTCTTCGCCCGAGGCGGGCACGTCGGCTTCGCGCGCGTCGCGCGACCGCTTGCCGCCGCTGCGCGCGTTCGCACCGCTCGGTGCTCCCATTGCCGCGCTCCCCGGCGGCGTCGCCGGTCCGCGGCGCGTACCGCCCGATTCCGGCTGCGCCGACGTGTCGCGCGGCATCCTGCCGCCCGGGTCGCTGTTGCCGCTGCCGGGCCCGCTCGCCGCGCGCGCCGGCGCGACCACGGTCGCGCAGGTACCCGACCTCTACCGCAGCCGCTTCGGCCCGCAGAAGGTCGCAGCGCTGGAGAAGTTCGGCGGCACGCAGGAGACCGAAGCCGCCGTGCGCAAGGGGCTCGCCTACCTCGCGTCGGTCCAGCGCGAGGATGGCGGATGGGGGCGCCGGCGCCGGCTGCACGACAAGTACGGCGAGGTGTGGGTGGGCAAGAGTGCCCTCTGCCTGCTCGCGTTCCTCGGCGCCGGGCACACGCACGTGAGCGATACCGAGCACGCGACCACGGTGCGGCGATCGATCGACTGGCTCCTGCAGCAGCAGGACCCCGAAACCGGGCACTTCGGCGAGACGTCGAGCTACAGCCACGGCATCACGACCTACGCCCTCGCCGAGTGCTTCGCGATGACCAGGGACGAGCGCCTGCGTCCGCCGGTGGAGAAGGCGGTCGTGTGGATGCTGCGCAACCAGAA
The DNA here is from genome assembly GCA_035305285.1 of Planctomycetota bacterium. Lineage (GTDB taxonomy): Bacteria > Planctomycetota > UBA1135 > UBA1135 > UBA2386 > DATGPD01. The sequence continues at coordinate 2,515 of DATGPD010000673.1, read as the reverse complement.
CCGCGGCCGCGACCGCCGGAGCCACGGCGGCTGGGGCTACTTCTCGCCGATGCTGCGTCCCGAGGACCGCTTCGCGCGCACGTCGGTGACCGCGTGGATGGTGATGGCGCTGAAGTCGGCGCAGATGAGCGGCATCGCGGTGCCCGGCCAGGCGCTGGCCGACGCCGAGGCCTACCTGTGGCGGATGTTCGATCCGCGCGACGGCAACTTCCTCTACAACCGCGAGCCGAGCCGCCTGGCCTCCGCGTGGCGCACGCTGCCCGGCTCGACCCCCGCGGCGGTGTTCTGCCTGCTCCTGCTCGGCGCCGACCGGAACGACCAGCGCCTGCGTACCGCCGCGGCCTGGATCCTGGAGCGCGCGCCGCAGGCGTACCGCCGCGCGAGCCTCGACGACTTCGTGCTGCGCGGCGCGGGCAACGTCTACTTCTGGTACTACGGCTCGCTCGCCTGCTTCCTCTCCGGCGGCGAGGTGTGGTCCGCGTGGAACGAGGCGCTCAAGCGTGCGCTGCTCGCGGGCCAGACCCCCGACGGCTCGTTCCTCCCGATCGACGAGTACGCCGACTACGCCGGCGACGACCACCGCGACCGGGCGTACACGACCGCGATGTGCGTGTTGAGCCTGGAGGTGTACTACCGGTACTTCACGCCGCTGGTACAGCCGCGCTAGGCGGGATCGCCGACCGAGGATCGGCACTCCGGAATGGGTGGCGCGACGCCAGGGTGGTGTTCACGAGACGCGGGCCGTGGTCGCTCGGCCGCCTTCCGCGAGAATGCGAAGGCCGAACTCGTACGCTCACGTCGCGAGCTGCTCACGGGGGCGGCGTTCGGGGTGCCGCCAGGAGTGGAGCAGCCAGGATCCGATCGCGACCCGCGAGCTTGTTCACCATGCCGTCCAGCGATGGCGCCGGTGAGGCCATGGTGGGGCAGCAGGAGAGTTGCGGGCGAACGGCCCGCCCGTCCGTCCCTGCCCTCAGCGTGCGAGCGTGCGCGGCATGAGCCGCAGCAGCGCGACGACCGCCACCGCCGCGCCGCCGAGGCACGTCGCCGCCTCGGTCCAGCGGCCGAACACCACCGCTCCGATCCCCGGCAGCGTGAGCCACACCGCCGCCGTCCCGAGGAGCACGCACACGAGGGCGATGCCGAGTCCGCCGTCCGGGCGCACGTCGGGCGCGAGCGCGGCGACCGGACGCCAGCCGGGGCCGTCCGGCCGCACCTTGCGGTAGAAGGCGACCAGGCGCTCGCGCGGTTCGGGCCGCGTCGCGAACGTCACGACGAGCCACGCGCCCGCGCTCAGCAGCGCGACGAGCAGGCTCGTGTACTGCTCGGCCATGCGCTCGGCCGGCGGCAGGCGGCCCTGCCACAGGCGCACGCCGGCGAACGCCGCGAGCGACCCGACCATGGCGGCGATCTCGCTCCACGCCGACACCCGCCACCAGAACCAGCGCAGGATGAACACCGTGCCGACGCCGGCGCCGAGCGCGGCGAGGAACGCCCACGCGGTGTCGACCCCGATCCCGCGCGTGACCATGAACCAGCCGACGAGGCCGCCGAGCGCGAGCACGAGCGCCGACGCGAGGCGCGCGACGAGCACGAGGCGGCGGTCGCTCGCGTGCGGGTCGAGGAAGCGCCGGTAGACGTCGTTGACCAGGTAGCTCGCGCCCCAGTTCATCTGCGTGCTGATCGTCGACATCGCCGCGGCGCCGAACGTGACCAGCAGCAGGCCGCGCAGCCCCGAGGGCGCGAGCTCGCGGATCAGCATCGGGTAGGCCGAACCGGGATCGGGCAGGCCGGCGTCCGGCGCCGCGGTCGCCCAGGCGCGCACCTCCGGGTGCAGCGCGAGCGCGGCGAACGCGACCAGGACCCACGGCCACGGCCGCAGGCAGTAGTGCGCAATCTGGAAGAACAGCGTCGCGCGCACCGCGTGGCGTTCGTCGCGGCACGACGCCATGCGCTGCACGATGTAGCCGCCGCCGCCCGGCTCGGCACCCGGGTACCACGTCGCCCACCACTGCGTCAGGACGAGGCAGGCGAACACGCCGGCCGGCATCCACGCGTCTACGGCAGTGAAGTCGGGCAGGAAGCGCAGCGCCTGGTCGCTGCCGAAGTTCGCGACCACGCGCTCTTCCAGCGCCGCGACCCCGCCGACCGCGCCGACCGCGACCGCCGCCAGCGCGATGCAGCCGGCCATCGCGAGCACGAACTGGAACGCGTCGGTGAGCGCGACGCCCCACATCCCGGCGAGCACGCCGTACGCGCCGGTGACCGCGAGCATGCTCGCGACCAGCCAGAAATCGGCGTGTCCGCCTGCGGCGCGGCCGGCGAAGACCGTCTGGTCGAGCACGGTCACCATCGCCTTGACCACCCAGCCGATGATGATCGAGTTCATCACCACCGCGACGTACAGCGCGCGGAAGCCGCGCAGGAACGCGGCCGGCCGCCCGGCGTAGCGCAGCTCGATCAGCTCGACGTCGGTGAGCACTTCGGCGCGCCGCCAGAGCTTGGCGAACACGAACAC
>DATGPD010000672.1:0-2142 GCA_035305285.1 Planctomycetota bacterium | reverse complement strand
CACGCCTGCTCGCGGGCGCCGAGGACGAGGACCTGATCGCGCGCGGCGAGAACGGGGCGCCGCGCGTGCAGACCTGGCACTATCCGTCAGCGGCCGCGTCACGACGTGCCACACGGCCGCCGCCGGCCACGTGCTCGGCGTGCGCGCCGCGCAGCTCAACCGCACCTTCGCGTACCCGGGATCCCCGACAACCAACTGCGGTCGTGGAACCACATCGACCTGTTCACCGCCGACATCGGTGCGCACGCGTAGTACTCCGCGCTCGCCGATCCGAATGATCCGAACGCGTCGCTCGCGGCGTGGGCGCGCGCCTGGCTGGACGCGAACTGCGCGCAGTGCCACCGTCCGCTGGGCCCGACGCCGGTCGACCTCGACCTGCGCGTGGGCGTCGCCCTCGATGCGATGCGCCTCGTCGGTGTGCCGACGAGCAACCCGGTCGGCGGCGATCCGACCCGGCTGCGCGTGCAGCCCGGCGACCGCACGCGCAGCGACCTGTGGGAGCGGCTGCGCCGGCGCGACACCTTCGCGATGCCGCCGTTTTCGACCGCGTTGGTCGATCCGCTCGGCGCGGAACTGGTCGGCGCGTGGATCGAGGCGCTGCCGGGCAACTAGGCGGGCGCGCGCCGGCCGGATGCGTCAGATGCCGAGCACCAGCTGCAGGCCCGCGGTGTTCGCGATTCCGTTCGCCGCGCCCGGGTCGACCACGATGCCCTGGAAGGACAGCGACACGCCGCACAGGTAGCCGCCGGCCGGCACGGGCAGCGAGAGCGTGAGGCCCGCGGCGGGGATGGCGACGGGAAGGACCAGGTCGGGCTGGACGAGGATGGTGCCACCCCAGGGCGCGGGAAGCGAAGCGGTGGTTGCGCCGAGGACCACGGCGCCCTGCGTCGCGATGCCGCGCGAGTTGCCGATGTTCACGTCCGCCAGTCTCCCCAGCGACGGGGGCGTGCTCGTGATCGACGGCCCGGGCGGTGGTCTGACGGACCATTGCGGCTCGCCGCGTCTGTTTGTGCGTGCGCCCTCGCGCCGTGTCCGCGGCGGGGGGAACGCCGCGAACCGTGGCCGAAACGCCGGTCATCACGCGCGGCGCTTGCGCACGTCGCCGCGCGCCGTTCCGCCGCGTACCGCGCGCGCTCAGTCGATGCGCGCGTCGCGCGACAGGCGTCGGCGGATCTTGTCGACGCGCTCGGTCTGGCCGCGCGCCGCGAAGCGCTCATAGAAGCCCTCGCGGCGGAAGTCGGGGATCAGGTTGCTCCACACCGAGAACCGCTTCTCCAGCTCGCGCTGCAGTTCCGGGCCGGGGTTGAGGTCGGCGTTGACCTTCGCGGCGGCGTCGCCCGCGACCCGCACGAGCGCCTCGATCGTCACGTCGCGGGTCACCATGTAGCGCTTGTTGTCGCCCCACGCCGCGCCGAACGCGCTGCGCGCGGCGCGGAACACGTCACGCAGGAAGCCGTAACCCCGCGCCGCGTTCCAGCCGCGGCCGTCGCGGAACCGATGCCGGGCGTCCGAGCGGCGCACCGTGCGGTAGACCTCGCCGAAGAGCTGCGCCTGGTTGATCCACATGTCCTGCTGGCTGCGCGTGCCGAGCATGTTGATGTGGTACTGCAGGGGCGAGTCGTCCTCCTGGTAGAGCGAGCGCACGAGGCGCGCGGCGTAGCGCTTCTCCGCGTCGGTGCCCCATTCGATCTTCTCGTACAGGTCGACGAGGTGTGACTTGTTGATCCGCGTGTGCGAGCTGTTGATCACGACGAACATCTCGGTCGCGAACTCGCTCGTCTTGCCGTCGAAGATCACCGTCGGCACCTCGATGCGCCGGTCGGCGTCGGCCTCCTGCAGGTAGAAGTGCAGGCCCGCGAGGCGATGCTGGCCGTCGATGATCAGGAACGGCTGCTTGGGCTCCGCCAGATCGCCGACCCGCTGGTAGTTGCCGAGTGGTTTGAACTCGAGTTGCTCGCTGGTGAACAGCAACACCGCGCCGGGAATCACCGGCTGGCGCGTCTCGTTGCGGTAGAAGTCGCGGATCTGCCGGACCTTCCTGCGGATCAGCTCGCGCTGGAACGACTTCGCGCTGCCCTCGATCGCCTGGACGAAGCGCTCGACGTCGTCGGCGGGCTCTTTCCGGTTCGTGTCGCCGCCGAC
>DATGPD010000671.1:0-4721 GCA_035305285.1 Planctomycetota bacterium | reverse complement strand
CGGCCGGCGCGGCGGCAACGCCGGCGCGGGATCCGGCAAGGCGGGTCCGCGCGGTCAGCGCGCGACCAGCCGGCGCCAGGCCCATTCCAGCGGTCCGATCGGGAAACAGCGCAGCCAGAGGAGGCTGAACGCGACCTGCACGAGGCTGACCGCGAGCCACACCACCATCAGCTCGGCGCGCGAGAGGGAGCCGTACCAGCCCAGCCCGTAGCCGAAGAACAAGAGCGTGCAGCAGACCGTCTGCAGCACGTAGTTGGTGAACGCCAGCCGGCCCACGGCGGCGAGCGCGCCGGTGACGCGGCGCAGTGCGCCGGCGCGCAGCACGAGGAGCAGCGCTGCCGCCCACCCGAGCCCGACCAGGAGGCGCGTATGGGGGTAGGTCGCGCCGCGCACCGCGCGCAGTTCGAGCGCGCCCGCCGACCACTGCGTCGCGGCCCACGCGCGCGCGAGGAGGAAGGCCGCTCCGGCGGCGAGCGCGGCGGCGGCGAGCACCGCGACGTAGGCGCGGGTGGACCACGCGCCGTGGAAGAAGCGCAGCCGGAGCAGGCCCATGCCCACGAGCATCGTCCCGAGCACGTCCCACACGAAGTAGGAGTACACGTAGCCCGACTGGAACGCGTGGTGGTAATCCCAGCGGTAGGCGAACACCGTCGCGTAGCTGCCGCGCAGCGCCTCGATCTCGGGGCGCAGCGCTTCGGGATCGGGCGGCGCGGTCCGCCGGTCCCAGCGCGTGCGCGCCTCGCGCAGCGGCGCGGGGACTTCCTCGCCCGCCGCGATCAACTGCTCCGCCGCGATCGCGTCGGCGCGCAGCTCCGCCGCCTGGTGGTATCGCCACGCCTCGATCGGCACGAACGCGGACAGGAACAGCACGCCGAGTACGATCTGCCGCGCGGGGCGCGCCCGGCGGAACGCGATCGCGATCAGGCCGATCAGGCCGTAGATGTAGAGGATGTCACCGGTCCACTGCAGCAGGAACCGGTGCGCGATGCCGAACGGCACGAGCCAGAGGCAGCGCCGCAGGAGCAGGTCGGCGCCGCTGCGTCCGGTGCGCTCCTCGCGCTCGCCGAGCAGCACGAGGCCGGCGCCGAACAGCATCGAGAACAGCGCGCGCATCTTGCCGTCGAACAGGGTCTGCTGGACGAGCCAGGTCGCGAGGTCCGCGCCGCTGCTCCCGCCCGCCGCCGCGGGGTTCTCGTAGGCGCGGATCGGCAGGCCGAACTCGACGACGTTCATCACGAGGATGCCGAGCACCGCGAGACCGCGCACCGCGTCGAGCGCGAGGATGCGCCCGAGCGGCGCCCGCGGTTCGGGCGGAGGCGCGTCCGCGCTTGGATGGTCGACGTCGGTCGAGGCGGCGGGCGGCGCGGGCAGGTCTTGCATCGCGGCCCATACGCGGCGTGCATTCGCGCTGCCAGTGACCGCTGCTTCCCGCCGCGGCAGTACGGCGCGACACTGGGCGGATGAACCGACTCGTCTGGGACGACGACCACCGTGGACCGCCGCCGCCGCCGCCCGCGCGGCCGGAGCGTCCGCCGCGCGGCGACGGGATCGTGCGCATCCGGCGCGAAGTCGGTGGGCGCGGCGGCAAGACGGTGACGACGATCGAGGGGCTCGGGCTCGCGCCACCGCAACTCGAACAGTTCGCACGCGAGTGCAAGCAGCGGTTCGGATGCGGCGGCAGTGTGGACGGGTTCGTCGTGGTGCTGCAGGGCGACCGGCGCGACGCGGTCGAGGCGTTCCTGCGCGGCAAGGGCTACGTGGTGAAGCGCGCCGGCGGCTGACTGCCCGCGGCAGAAGCGATGTCGGCGACCGGCAAGCCGGACAGGCCGCCTGCGCCCGGTGCATGACCGCCGGTTCGCACGGTGCAGCTCGTCGACCCCGAAGCCCGTTCCACGGGCAGCGGGGCCGTAGTGCGCGCTACGGATCCGCGAACGTCGCCGGCATCGCCTCTCCGGTGCGCGCGCGCCAGTCGTTCCGCCAGCCCTCGTCGAGGTGCTCCGGCAGGCGGCGCCCTGCGAGGATCGCCCACACCCACGCCCAGACGCGCGGCAGCACGGTGTAGGGGCGGTAGCCGCCGCCGCCGGTCGCGACCCAGCGCCCGTCGCACAGCTCGTCGGCGAGCGCGCGCGTCAGGCCGGCTGCCTCGGCCATGGTCTGCACGTCGACGCGCAGGGTGGCGAGCGGGTCGGTCGCGTGCGTGTCGCAGCCGTGCTGGCTGACGATCAGGTCGGGGCGGAAGCGCCGCGCGGCCTCGGGCAGCACGCGCCGGACCGCGGCGAGCCAGCCGGCGGAGTCGGTGTACGACGGCAGCGGCACGTTGATGACCGTGCCGCGCCCCTTTCCGCGACCGGTCTCCTCGGCGAAGCCGGTGCCGGGGAAGAGCGCGAGCGGCGTCTCGTGGAACGAGATCGTGAGCACGCGGGGGTCGTCCTCGAACGCGGCCTGCACGCCGTCGCCGTGGTGCACGTCGAAGTCGACGTAGAGCACGCGCTCCGCGCCGAGACGCAGGGCCTCGGCGATCCCGACGACGAGGTCGTTGTAGATGCAGAAGCCGCTCGCCTGCGCGCGCATGGCGTGGTGCAGTCCGCCGGCAGGATGGAACGCGGCGCGCCGCTCACCCGAGAGGACCGCGCGCACGCAGCACAGCGTGCCGCCCGCGACCGCAGCGGCCGCCGCGTGCAGGCCCGGCACGATCGGGTCGTCGGCCGTGCCCATGCCGTAGCGCGGCGCGCGCGCGAGCGCTTCCGGCGACGGATGCGGCTCCGACAGCGCCTTGATCGCCGCGATGTAATCCGCGTCGTGCGCGAGGCGCAGCTCGTCCTCCGTGGCCGGGCGCACCGGCAGCAGGTCCTCGGCGGAGAACAGCGCGTGCCGCCGCATGAGGTCGAACAGGGCTTCCTGCCGGTCGCGGGCGAACGGATGGCCCGCGCCGAGGTCGTAGGCGGGGAGCGCAGTGGCGTCGACCAGGCCGACGCGATCGGGTTCGGCGCGCGGAGGCACGTGCAGCACTGCAGCGGCCAGGAGCGCGCGGGACAAGCGGCCGACCCCGGACGCTCAGGCGATCGGACGTCGACCGCAAGGCTGTGCGTGCGCCTGCGCGCGGCGCGGCACGTGGCCCGCAGGCATCGCGCAGCGCGCGCCGCTCACACGCGGGGCGGATCGGTGATGGTCTTCCACGGCGGGGGCTGCGGCGGTCCGCTCGGCCCGTTCGGCGCCGAACGTCCGGCGTCCGGCTCGGCCGGTGCGACGCCGCGGTCGGAGGGCTTCTTCGGACCAGGGGGAGCGTGCGGTTCGCGCGGTCCTTCCGACTTCGTCATGCCGCATACATTACTGCATTCACGCTACCCCGCAATGTTCCGTCGTGCGGTGGAGTATGCGATGCTACGGTGTGCTCGTCGCGGGCGATGAGCGGCGGCCGTGCCGCGGTGTCGTCCACACGGCCCTGCCGGATGCGCGGTGGAGGGGGGAAGCCGTGCGAAACTCCCACCGGGATGTAACACTACGCGCTTCCTCCGGTTTCTCCGGTAGGTGCGCAGCTCCCTGGACCATTGCGCGCCTGCCCCAGTTCAACCTCGCTCTCATGAAGAACAAGTTCGCTTCTCTCGCGTTCGGACTCGCGTTGAGCGCGTGGTCCGTCTCCGGTGCTGCCGCACAAGACGGCAGCGCCGTCGCCCAGATGGGCATCAAGTATCCCGAGCCGGCCACCATCCCCGGACCGGCCGTCTCCTCACCGCCCCGGGTGATCGGCGAGGCCGCCACCCCGCACGACCACAACAAGGGCCTGCCGCCCATTCCGGTCGGCACCGGCACCCTGCCCCAGCCGGCAAGCCCGCCCACCGGGCCCGTGTCGCCGGTCGGGCCCGCCGCACCGTGCGACCTCGTGTTCTTCCAGCACAGCGTGGTGAAGCCGACCGGCGCCAGCACCTCGCTCGTCGGCGAGCCTTCGGTCGCGCAGTGCCGCGACACGATCCTGCAGACCGGCAACTGGTACGCGGCGCGCTCGCTCGACAGCGGCGAGACGTGGACCCACATCAGCCCGTACACGACGTTCTCCGCCACCGATGGCGGCTTCTGCTGCGACCAGCGCGCGATCTACATCCCGTCGGTCGACATCACCGTCTGGCTGCTGCAGTACACCTACAGCTCGACGACCCAGCAGGGCGGGCAGCGGATCGCGATCGCCAACGGCCGCGCCGACTTGCGCGCCGGCAACAACGGGTCGTGGCACTCCTACTACTTCGACCCGCGGGACTTCGGGCGCCCGGCCGGCGAGTGGCTGGACTTCCCCGACATCGCCTACAGCAACGGCCACCTGTACTGCGCGTCGAACATCTTCAACGCGGCCGGCAGCTTCACCGACGCGGTGGTGTGGCGCATGCCGCTCTCCCAGCTGGCCGCGGGCGGCACGGTGAACTTCGGCTACGCCCGGAGCTCCTCCGCGCTGAGCGGCGGCTCGTCCTACCGCCTGACCCAGAACGCCGGGGCGACGATGTATTTCGCGCGGCACGTCTCGACGACCCAGCTCCGCGCGTACCGCTGGCCGGACAGCTCCAGCACGATCAGCTGGACCAACATCACCGTTCCGGACTGGAGCAGCACGACGGGCTACCGCGCCAACGCGCCGAACGGCATCAACTGGGCGGGCCGCGCCGACAGCCGGATCACCGGCGCGTACTACAAGTCCGGTGAGTACGGGTTCATGTGGCACTGCGGCCCGCGGT
>DATGPD010000670.1:0-5398 GCA_035305285.1 Planctomycetota bacterium | reverse complement strand
GGGTGCGGGTCTACTCGACCACGCTGACGAGCTGGAGTGCCGGCGGCTACTGGGTCAACCTCCTGTGAGGCTCGCATCGCGCGCCTGAAGTCGCGGGCTGCCGGCTCCGGCCGCGCAGCCCGCGCGTCGTTCGGCGGCACGCGTCGCGAGGCGCCGCCGCGGCGGCCGGCGAGTCGCGTGGAACGATGGCGCCGCGCGATGTCGCCCTCGGCCCCGAACGCTGCGACCCGAGAGCGGTGCGCCTCATCCGACCCTCTTCTCCTGGAGCGGACGCAACCCCGCGAGCGGCTGCGCCCCTGTCTGAAGAGCGGACGCAACTCCGGTCCTGACCGACTGTTGCGGCGGGCTCCCCTGACCACCCCGGCGCCGCGGCACCTTCTTTCACTTCCCGCGAACGAAACGGCGCGCGCGGGTCTCGACCGGGAAGCGCGGCCCATCGGTGCCGCCCTGAGATCGCCGGCTGCCGGCTCCTGCCGCGCAGCCCCCACGAAACGAGGATCTGACGATGAGCGACTTCCACACGACGTCTTTCCGCCGCGCCGGTGCGCTCCTTGCCGGTGCGATCACGGTGTGCGGTCTTCTGGCCTGGGTCGCGTGGGACGGCGACGCGGGCACCACGATCCATGTCGAGCCGATCGCCGAGACGCCACAGTCGGGCGCGAGCGCCGAGCTCGGCACGACCCCGGTCGGGTCCGGTCGCAATGAGACCGACCAGCGTACGGGTTTCTACACCGCGCCGGTCGGCACCGTGCTCGGCTACGAGTTCGACAGCAGCTTCGAGTACGCGCTGATCCATCCGGAAGGCGGCCGGCACGCCTCGGGCTTCGGCATGCGCGCCGCGCTCGACGTCGCGGTCGCCGACCGGCGCGATGAGGAGATCCTCGTCGAAGTCGCGCTGCGGGACGTCGTGGTGCAGCCGGGGAACGGGCAACCGGCCTCGGCCGCCCAGAACCTCGTCGCCGCGGCGCAGAGGCCGTTCCACGTCCGCCTCGGCACGGATGGCGGCGTGCTCGGCTACCGCTTCGCCGACGGACTGGACGTCGAGCAGCGCAACTTCCTGCGCGGCCTGTTCGCGGCCTACATGCACAAGGTCGCGCCCGACGCGGAAGGCACGTGGGAGGCGAAGGACGTCGACGCCGCGGGCGAGTTCATCGCGCGCTTCACGCTCGAAGCGGGCGCGGACGGCGATACGGCGCAGGTGACCCGGAAGAAGCTGCGCTACGAGGTGTTGACGAGCGACCAGGTGCAGGAGCACTCGATCCACGGCCACTCGCGCGCGACCCTGTCGCGCGGCATCGGGTGGCTGGCCGCTGTGGCGATGGACGAGCGCACGGGCATGACCATCGGCGAGCTCGGCCTCCGCGTGGAGGCGTCGACCGTCTACAAGATCGAGCTGCGCGCGCAGAGCGCCCGGCCGTTCGACGCGGCTGTGGTGGCGCTCTGGGACGAGCCGTGGCAGGCGGCGGCCGGCCACAGCGAAGACTTCATGGGGCTCGCGGAGGGGCGCGAGCGCGACAAGTGGCGCCAGCGCCTGGAGGGGCAGAACCTCGCCGGGTTGGTGGCCGAACTGCAGGCGCTGCTCGCCGCCAAGGAGCGCGACACCGAGGCGGTCCACGCCGCATGGCTGGGGATCATCTGGATGGTGCGTCTGCGCCCGGACACCGCGGGCGAGATCCGCGGCATGGTCGTCGGCATGGAGGCCGAGCTGGCCGACATGCTGGTCTCGGCCCTGGGCGCGGCGGGGACCGGAGGGGCGCAGGACGTGCTCGCCGACATGCGCCATGACCCGGACCTGTCCGTCGACCTGCGCCGGTCGGCGACCATCTCGATGTTCCAGCTGGCGAAGCCGAGCGAACGGGTGCTGACCGACCTGGCGCGGGACATCGGGCGCGCCGGCGAGCTGGTCGGCGACGACGCCATGGCCGTGCTCCTCCTCGGGGCCCTCGCCCCGCGCGCCGGCGAGGCCCGCGTCGGCGGACAGTCCGCGCTCGACACGCTGCTCGGCTACGAAGACAAGGCGAGTGCGCAAGGCCGCCTGGACTTGTGGCTGAACGCCCTCGGCAACGCGGGCACCCCGGAGGTCCTGCCGCACGCCGAGCGCCTGACCCGGCACAACGACGAGATGGTGCGCGGCGCGGCCTACAACGCGCTGCGCCAGGTGAAGACGCCGCGGGCCCTCACCGTGCTGCAGCGCGGTCTGAGCGACCCGGCTCCCGGCGTGCGCGCCGACGCGGTCGCCGCGCTCGGCGAGCACCGCACGCCGGAGGCCTGCGCCCTGCTGGTCCGCGCGGCGCGCGACGACGCCGACCCGCAGGTCCGGCAGATCGCGTACCGCGGACTTGCGCCGCACGCGCGCCCGGGCACGGCCGCGCGGCAGGCGCTGGAGCACGCGGCGCACAACGACCCGGACCCCGAGACCCGCGAGATGGCGGCGCGGCTGCTGCGCGGCGCGTGATGCGTCGCGCGGCGGACGCACCGGTCCCGGGCGATACCATCCGTCCCGATGCAGCGGAGCGCACGGTCCGCGTGTCGAACTCCCCCATGCCCACCGACCCTTCGTCCCTCGGTCTGCGCGACACGATCGCCTCGGCTGCCGCCGGCAACGCCGAGGCGATCGATGCCCTGTTCGCGCGCAACATGGCGCTGCTCGAGGCCTTCGTCCGTGTGCGTGCCGGCGCCGCGGTGCGCGCACGCGAGTCGATCCGCGACATCGTGCAGTCGGTGTGCCGCGAAGCGGTCGCCGACCTCGACCGCTTCGAGTTCCGCGGCGAGAAGGAGTTCCGCAACTGGCTGTTCCTCAAGGCCGGTTGCCGGGTGCTCAAGAAGGCGCGCTTCCACCGCGCCGAGCGGCGCGACGTCGCGCGCGAGGCGCAGGCGCCCGCGCTCGACCCCGACGAGACCGCGACGTTGCACGAGGCGTACGCGTGCTTCATCACGCCGAGCCAGTGCGCCGACGCGCGCGCCGAGGTCGCGGCGGTGGAGGCGATGATCGCTTCCTTACCCGACGCACAGCGCGACGCGGTGACGATGACCCGGCTGCTCGGCATGTCGTACGCGGAGGCCGCGGCCGAGATGGGGCTCAGCGAGTCCGCGGTGCGCGGGCTCGTCGCGCGCGGTCTGGCGCGGGTCGCGGCGCTGCGTGCGCGGGCGCGCGGCGAGACGGCGCGCTGAGCGTCGGCGACGCGACGGCAGCTCCGGCGATCGACAGAGCGGCTCGGCGGGGCCGTCGTTGGCGTGCACGCTTCGGCGATCGAGTGCCAACGGCGGGAACCGTCAGCGGACCCGCAGCAGGATCGTTTCGAACGCCGGGTTGGCGCGCACGGCGTCGAACGCCGGGTCAGCCAGCTTCTCCGCCGCGCGATGCAGGCCGCGCTCGATGCTCCGGGTGAGCGCGGCGAGCGCCTCCCGCCGCGCGTGCGCCTGCTCGTCTTCCGCGGCGCCCGCCGCCGCCCAGGCGAGCCACAACCTGGCGCCCTCGAAGGCTCCGTCGGCGGTGTCGACCTCGGCCGACAGGTGTTCGAGGACGGTCCGCGCCGCGGTCGCGTCACCGCGCGCCAGGGCTCCCTCGACGCGCAGGCGGTGCGCGGTGAGCCAGCGCGCTTCGCGTTCGGAAGAGAAGTGCAGCTCCTCGCGCGCCCGGCGCAGTTCCGGAATCGCGGCGTCCAGGAGCGCCGCGGCCCGTGCATGGTCGCCGTCCGCGTGCGCCAGCTCGGCGAGCGCGATCTGTGCCTCGGCCTTCCAGCTCACGGCTTCGAGGTCCTCGTCGCCCGATGCGCCACCTTCGAGCAGCTCGATGAGCCGCTGGTGCAAGGCGGGCGGATTGCCTGGCCAGTGCCGCCGCCGCGCGCTGATCCCGGGTGAGCGCCGGGCGCCAGCAAAGTTCGTGGACAAGTCCGGCAGCTGCCATCGTGCCCATGGCCTCGTGCGGTCCGTACGACGCGATCAGGGCTTCCGCCTCCGAGGCGACGCTCAGGTCGCCCTCCCGTGCGCGAAACTCCAGCTCGAACCTGGCCAGCACGATGCGCATCTCGCGCACCTCCGGGTCCTGGAGTTCGGCTGCGAACCTCGCCTCGACGACGCTCCTGGCAGCGGCGGCGTGCCGGCGGGCTTCGTCGAGGTTCTCGACCTCCAGGGCGAGCTGGGCCAGCCCGGTCAAGATCCTGGCGTACATGATCGCCACTTCCTGCAGTTCGGGGTGGCGGGCCGTCAGCTTGGCCAGACCCTCTGCGACCCGGGAGGCAGCCTCGTATCCCTCGCGGACCCGTCCGTCCTTGAACAACACGTCGGACAACGTGGCCTGGATGTTCATCAGGTTTAGCTCGCGGTCGGGATCGTCCTCGTCCCCCTTGTCCCCGACGGCGCCGCGTGCCTCGGCGAGCACCTCCACCGCCCGTCGGGCGGCCTGCTCCGCGGCGAGCAGGGAGCTGCGACGCTGCTGGCGGACCAGCGCGTAGGCCACGTTGCTGAGTGAGCGTGCCAGCGACCTGCGGTAGACGTACGTCTGCGGGCAGGTGGCGACCAGCTGCTCGAACATTTTGACGGCGTTCTGCAGCGCCGCGAGTCCTTCGTCCGTGAACGAGATCTGCGTGGTTTCGACCGAGTCGCTGGCCACCGCGCTCCGGAACAGCGCGAGGTGGGACCATGCCTGTGCCAGTGCCGCACGGTGCGCCGGCACGAAGGGATCGTGCTGGAGGATGCGCTCGCGGATCGCGACCTCCTTCTCGCCGGCGGCGAGGGCTTCCGCCTTGCGCCCGGTCAGGTGGTAGATCCCCGACCACTTGAGCAACATGTCCGCGCGCACTTGCAGCACCTCGAACTCGCTTTCATCGTCGGATGCGTGGGGCAGCCGGGCGCGCGCGCGCTCGAGCTCCTGTTCGGCCTCCGCGAGCTTGCCGAGGTTGATCAGTGCGCCGGCAATCTTGACGTGGTGGCCGGCGAGCCAGCGCCGGACCGTCTCTGCGCGACCGGGGAGGCCCGCGAGTGCCTCGTGCTGTCGCAGTGCTTCGCGGTAGAGGTCGAGCGCGCCCCGGAGGTCCACCTTTTCCAGGGACCGGCCGAGATGGCTCAGGACGAACCCGGTCCGTTCGCGTACTGCCGGCGAGTCCGCCTGGCGCGACGTCAGGGTGCGAAGGATGGCGAGCGCGCGGGCGTGGGCCTCTTCGGCCGCGCTCGTCGCGCCGCCGCGCGACTCGGCCGTGACCAGGATCTCGTAGCCCTGGATCAGCCGGAGGAGCAGATCGTCGTTGTCGGGCTGCTCGGCGCGTAGCTGTTCGAGCTGGTCGAGCGCGGGCTGCACGGCGGCGCGCACGCCGGCCAGGTCGTCGAGCGTCAAGGAGAGGGTGCCGAGCAGGATGCCGGTCGCCGCCGACTGCAGGCGCGCGCGCGGCTCGTCGGCGCG
>DATGPD010000669.1:0-6990 GCA_035305285.1 Planctomycetota bacterium | reverse complement strand
GCCGTCGCTCGCCAGGGGCCTGCGGGTCGCCTCGTCCGCCCTCCGGCCGGCAGCTTGCGACCGACCGCCGCCGCGGCGCAAAGCAGACGCGTGACCACGTGACCCCTTCCTGCGACACTCCCTCGCCCCGATGTCGTCCCCCGGCCCGACCCACGTCACCGTCCGCGGCGCGCGCGAGCACAACCTGAAGGGCGTGGACCTGACGTTCCCGCGCGACGCGCTGGTGACCTTCACCGGCGTGTCGGGGTCCGGCAAGTCGTCGCTCGCCTACCACACCATCTACCAGGAGGGGCAGCGGCGCTTCCTGGAGAGCCTGTCGAGCTACGCGCGGCAGTTCCTCGGCCGGATGGAGAAGCCGAAGGTCGACCACGTCGACGGGCTGTCCCCGACCGTCTCGATCGACCAGAAGTCCGCCGGTTCGTCGCCGCGCTCGACGGTCGGGACGATGACCGAGGTGCTCGACTTCCTGCGCCTGCTGTGGGCACGCCTCGGCCAGCCGGTGTGCCCGGAGTGCGGCGCGGCGATCGAGACGTGGTCGACCGACCGGATCGTCGAGGCGGTGCTGGAGCACTACGCCGGGCAACCGATCCTCGTGCTCGCGCCGGTGATCCGCGAGCGCAAGGGGGAGTACCGCAAGGAGCTGGCCGACTTCCGGGCGCGCGGCTTCGTGCGCGCGCGGATCGACGGCGTCGTCCGCCGGCTCGACGAGGACATCGCGCTGCACCGCTACAAGGTGCACACGATCGAGCTGGTGCTCGACCGCCTGAAGGCCGAGCAGGACAAGGCATCGCGCGTCGCCGAGGCGGTCGAGCAGGCGCTCGCGCTCGCCGAAGGGCTGGTCGCGATCGTCAGGGGCGAGCAGGACGACTACCGGATCTTCTCGACCCAGCGCGCCTGCCCGAACGGGCACGGCTCGATCCCCGAGATGGAGCCGCGCCTGTTCTCGTTCAACAGCCCGCTGGGCGCGTGCCCGACGTGCGACGGACTCGGCACGGTCCGGAGCTTCGCCGAGGAACTGCTCGTGCGCGACCCGACGCTCGGTCTGGCCGAGGGCGCGCTGCACGTGTTCACCGATGACGGGCGGCTGGTCTACTCGAACTACGACCTCCAGCACCTCGCGCAGGTCGGCAAGGCGTTCGGCTTCGACCTGACCACGCCGTGGAACAAGCTTTCCGCCGCGGCGCGCCGGGTGATCCTGCACGGCTCGGGCAAGACCGAGTTCGAGTTCACCTGGACGCGCGCCGGCGCGATGTGGACGAGCAAGGGCAAGGACCGGCGCCCGTTCCCCGGGATCATCCCGCACCTGAAGCAGGTCTACTCGCCGGGCAAGGCGCGCCACCTCGACCGCTACCAGGCGCAGACCGACTGCCCCGACTGCCGGGGCGAGCGGCTCGCGCCGGTCGGGCGCACGGTGCGCTTCCAGGGCCGCCGGCTCCCCGAGGTGCTGCGCGCGCCGGTCGCGCACACGCTCGCGTTCTTCCGCGGTCTGGAACTGCGCGGCAACGCGGCGGTCGTCGGCGGCGAGATCGTGCGCGAAGTGCTCGACCGCCTGCACTTCCTCGATCAGGTCGGGCTCGGCTACCTCACCCTCGACCGCCGCTCCGACACGCTGTCGGGCGGCGAGGCGCAGCGGATCCGCCTCGCGGCGCAGGTGGGCTCCGGCCTGCGCGGCGTGCTCTATGTGCTCGACGAGCCGTCGATCGGCCTGCACGCGCGCGACCAGGACCGGCTGCTTGCCACGCTGCGCGCACTGCGCGACCGCGGCAACACCGTGTGGGTCGTCGAGCACGACGAGGAGACGATGCGGCAGTCGGACTTCCTCGTCGACGTGGGCCCGGGCGCGGGCGTGCACGGCGGCGAGATCGTCGCCGCGGGTACGCCCGCCGAGGTCGTCGCCAACCCGGCGTCGCTGACCGGCCGCTTCCTGCGCGGCGTCGAGAAGGTCGAGTCGCGCCGCGAACGGCGGCCGGGCAGCGGCCAGTTCCTGGTCGTCGAAGGCGCGCGGCACCACAACCTGAAGGACGTCACCGCGCGCTTCCCGCTCGGCTGCTTCATCGCGGTGACCGGCGTGTCGGGCTCGGGCAAGTCGACCCTGGTCAACCACGTGCTGAAGCGCGCGCTGCGCCGGATCCTGCACGGCGCGCACGACGTGCCCGGCCGGCACACGCGGATCACCGGGATCCAGCACCTCGACAAGATCATCGAGATCGACCAGCAGCCGATCGGGCGCACGCCGCGCAGCAACCCGGCGACCTACACCGGCGTGTGGGACCACGTGCGCGACCTGTTCGCCGCGCTGCCCGAGTCGCGCCTGCGCGAGTACAAGAAGGGTCGCTTCTCGTTCAACGTGCACGGCGGGCGGTGCGAGGCGTGCGAGGGCGCCGGCGTGCAGGTGCTGGAGATGCAGTTCCTCGCGCCGGTCGAGGTGACCTGCGACGTGTGCCAGGGCCAGCGCTTCAACCCGGAGACGCTGGAGATCACGTTCAAGGACAAGAACGTCGCGCAGGTGCTCGACCTGACGATCGAGGAGGCGCTCGCGCTGTTCGCCAACCTGCCGAAGATCGCGACCGGGCTGCAGACCCTGGTCGACGTCGGGCTCGGTTACCTGAAGCTCGGCCAGCCGAGCACGACCCTGTCGGGCGGCGAGGCGCAGCGCGTGAAGCTCGCGACCGAACTGCAGCGGCCGGCGACCGGACGCACGCTGTACGTGCTCGACGAGCCGACCACCGGTCTGCATTTCGCCGACGTGCGGCGGCTGCTGGAGTGCCTGCACGCGCTGGTCGACGCGGGCAACACGGTGCTCGTGATCGAGCACAACGTCGACGTGATCAAGAGCGCCGACTGGGTCATCGACCTCGGGCCGGAAGGCGGCGAGGGCGGCGGCCGCATCGTCGCGGAGGGCACGCCGGAGGACGTGGCCAGGGCGGGCACGAGCACCGGGCGGGCGCTCGCCGCGGCGCTGGCCGACCGGCCGCCGCCGGCGCCGGCGCACGCGCGCGCGCCGGCGGCCGGCGACGCGTCGCGCGAGATCCGCGTGCACCACGCGCGCAAGAACAACCTGCGCGGCGTCGACGTCGCGATCCCGCTCGGCTCGTTCGCGGTGGTCACCGGCCCGTCGGGCTCGGGCAAGTCGAGCCTCGCGTTCGAAACCCTGTTCAGCGAGGGGCAACGCCGGTTCATCGAGAGCATGTCGACCTACGCGCGCCGGTTCCTCGGCCGCATGGACCGCGCGCCGGTCGACGCGATCGAAGGGCTCGGCCCGGCGATCGCGATCGACCAGAAGGCGGCGAGCCGCAGTCCGCGCTCGACGGTCGCGACGACCACCGAGATCCAGGACTACCTGCGCCTGCTATGGGCGCGGATCGGCCGGCCGCACTGTCCGACGCACGGACAGGAGCTGGTGCAGCACTCGCCGAGCAGCATCGCCAAGTTCGCCGGCGAGGAGTGGCCGGGCGGCCGGGGCTACGTGCTCGCGCCGGTGCACCTGATCGACGAAGTGCGCGCCAGCAAGAAGAAGCTCGCGGCGTTCGTCGACGGCCTGCGCCGGCAGTGGCAGGAGAAGGGCTTCGCGCGCGCGCTGGTGAACGGCGCGGAGTGGCGCCTGGAGCAGCCGATGCCGGACCTCGGCCCGCCCGCCGACCTGAAGCTGCATCTGGTCGTCGACCGCGTGTCGTTCGCCGACCGCAAGCGGATCGTCGACTCGGCGGCGCAGGCGGCGCACGAGGGCGGCGGCATCGTCGTGCTGCGCACCACCGGCGGCGACGAGCGGATCTTCTCGACCGAGCGCGCCTGTCCGCACTGCGGGTTCACCGTCCCGGTCAACCCGCACCCGCGCTACTTCTCGTTCAACCACCACACCGGCGCGTGCCCGGCGTGCGCCGGCCTCGGTCAGGTCGTCGCCTGCGACCCGGCGCTGCTGGTCAACCACCCGGACAGGCCGCTGTTCGGCGGTGCGATCGCGCACCGCGGCGCGGCGTTCACCTTCCTGACCAAACGCAACGGGTGGTACCACACGATCGCCGAGCAGGTCGCCAGGGCCCGCGGCTTCGACCTCGGCGCGCCGTTCGCGTCGTTGTCCAAGGCGGCGCAGGACGCGCTGCTGTGGGGCTGCGGCGACGAGCGCTTCCAGGTGACCTACCGCTCGCGCAAGCCGGGCAAGTCGCGGTCGTGGACCGCGGCGGTCGAGTGGAAGGGCCTCGCGCGGCAGGTGCAGGACTGGTTCCGCGGCGGCTCGCAGCACGAGACCTCCGACCGGCTCGCGTCGGTGATGCGCGTGCAGCCGTGCCCGGACTGCCGGGGCACGCGCCTCGGCCTCGCGCAACGCCACGTCCTGGTCGGCGGGATGAGCCTGCCGCAGTTCACCGCGCTCACCGTCGAGCAGGCGCTCGTCAAGATCGACGCGCTGCGGCTGCGCAAGAACGAGAAGGAGATCGCCGCCGAGGCGCTGAAGGAGGTGCGCAACCGCCTGCGCTTCCTGGCGTCCGTGGGCCTGGAGTACCTGACCCTCGACCGTTCGGCGGCGACGCTGTCGGGCGGCGAGGCGCAGCGGATCCGCCTCGCGACCCAGCTCGGCAACCGGCTGGTCGGCGTGCTCTACGTACTCGACGAGCCGACCATCGGCCTGCACCCGCGCGACACGGAGAAGCTGCTCGCGACGCTGTTCGACCTGCGCGACCTCGGCAACACGGTGGTCGCGGTCGAGCACGACGAACACGTCATCCGGCGCGCCGACTGGGTGGTGGACATGGGGCCGGGCGCCGGGCGCTACGGCGGGCAGGTCGTCGCCAGCGGCACGCCGGCGCAGCTCGCCGCGAGCGGGACGTTGACCGCGCGCTACCTCAACGGCGACCTCGCCGTCCCGGTGCCGGCGACGCGGCGCACGCCCAGGGGGAAGCTGCGCTTCCCGAAGCTGAGCGCGAACAACGTGTCGCGCCTGTCGTTCGAGCTGCCGCTCGGCGTGCTGGTCGCGGTCACCGGCGTGTCGGGCTCGGGCAAGTCGTCGCTGGTGATGGACGCGCTCCTGCCCGAGCTGGAGAAGCTCGCGGCGAAGTCGCCGGCCCGCGAGCCGCTGCAGGTCGTGGTCGTCGACCAGAGCCCGATCGGGACGACGCCGGCGAGCGTGCCCGCGAGCTACATCGAGGTGCTCGGCCCGATCCGCGAACTGTTCGCCGCGACGCCGCAGGCCAAGGTCAAGGGGTTCCGCGCCGGCCGGTTCTCGTTCAACGTCGCCGAGGGGCGCTGCCCCGACTGCGAGGGCAAGGGGCAGGTGAAGGTCGAGATGCACTTCCTCGCCGACGTGTGGATCACGTGCGAGACGTGCAAGGGCCGGCGTTACGACGCGGAGACGCTGTCGGTGCGCTACCGCGATCGGACCATCGCCGACGTGCTCGCGATGGAGGCGCGCGAGGCGCTGGAGTTCTTCGGCAACCACGCCCGCATCCGCGCACCCCTGCAGACCATGGTGGACGTCGGGCTGGGCTACCTGCAGCTCGGGCAGCCGGCGACGACGCTGTCGGGCGGCGAGGCGCAGCGCTTGAAGCTGGTGCCGGCGCTGGCGCGCGTGCAGCGCGGGCACACCGTGTTCCTGCTCGATGAGCCGACGACCGGCCTGCACCTGGACGACGTGAGCAAGCTCGTATCCGCGTTGCAGCGGCTCGTCGACCGCGGCGACACGGTGCTCGTGATCGAGCACCACCTCGACGTGATCAAGTGCGCCGACGTGGTGGTGGAGATGGGGCCCGAGGCCGGCGCGGGCGGGGGACGGATCGTGGCGATGGGGACGCCGGAGGAGGTGGCGCGGAGCGGGTGCCACACCGCGCGGTTCCTGAAGGAAGCGCTCGCGCAGGGGCGCCGCGCACGGCCGGGCGCGGCCGCAGTCGCCGAGGTCGAAGGCTGAGCGCGCGACCCCGACGGGACGCCCGGCGCGAGGCCGCGTCCGTCTTCTCCGGAGGCGTGTGGCGCACCCGTGCGATCGGATCCGCCACGCGCAGCGACGGCACCGGCGCTTCCCGCCACGCGCGCCTCGCGCGACGCGTCCGCGTTGACCAGGCGGCTACGGCAGGCTCAACGACCGCGTCGTCCGGGCGCGCTTCGAAGGACCGATCGACACCGAGGCCCGAATCGAGGGTGAAGCGGCGAGCCTCACACCGGCCCTCGCCGGTCGAGCGTCGCGCACCTGCTTGACCGGACGGCCCACGCCGCGACCGCCCGGAAAACCGTGTCCTCGGGCACGCGTTCGCGCGGCACGCGCAGCGTGCATTGCGGGCGCACCCTCTGCCCGGCACGATGCACGGCACCGGCGCGCCGGCCTCCGACATGACCTCGTCCCCCGCGTCCGCGCAGCCAGCCGGCACGAGCACCGGCGGAACCCTGCGTCGCATCCATCTCCTCCTCCGCTCGAACTGGATCTCGTCGACCGGTGCGGCGCTCGCGACGCTCGCCGTGCTCGCGCTCGCGACGCTGCTCGCGCTCGGGCCGCGCGCGGAGATGCTCGGGCCGTACGTCGGGCTGCTCACCGTCGTCGTCCTGCCCGCGCTGTTCGTCGTCGGCCTCTTCCTCATTCCGGTCGGGCTGTTCCTCTACCGCAAGCGGCTCGCGGAACGGCTGGCCCGTCTCGCCGACCGTCCGCTCTACCTCGCACGCGCGGTCGCCGCGCTGACGCTGGTCAACTTCGCCGGGGTCGGGACGCTCGCGCTCGGCAGCGCCAACTACATGAATTCGGTCACGTTCTGCGGCACCGCGTGCCACAGCGCGATGCAGCCGGAGTACGACACCTTCCTCGACTCGCCGCACTCGCGCGTCGCGTGCGTCGCATGCCACGTGGGGCCCGGCGCCGCGTCGTACGTCGAGTCGAAGATCAACGGCGCCAAGCAGCTCTGGCACTACCTCAACGACAGCTACGCGCGCCCGATCCCGACGCCGGTCGCGCAGTTGCGCCCGGCGCGCGAGACCTGCGAGACGTGCCACTGGCCGGAGAAGTACCTCGGGACG
>DATGPD010000668.1:0-15253 GCA_035305285.1 Planctomycetota bacterium | reverse complement strand
GCGGCGGCCGCGCTCGCGACGCTCGGCGCGGGACCCCGGGCGGAGGCGGCATTGCTCGCGCTCTTGCAGCGCAGCGCGAGCGCGCGCGAACGCGCCGAGGTCGCACGGGCGTTCGGCAAGGTGGGCCGCGAGGTCGCGCTCGCGGCGCTCGACGCCGCGGACCCCGGCGCGGCGCGCCGGGTCCGCGCGCGGCTCGCGCGCGAGCGCGACCCCTCGGGCGTCGACCTCGACGCGGTGCTGTCCGACCTCGGCGTGCCGCGCGTGCGTCTGCGCGTGCGCGCCGGCTTCGAAGAGATCCTCGCCGGCGAGGTCGCGGCGCGCTGGCGTGGGCGGGGACCGTTGCGCGTCGCGGGGGTGGAGGCCTGCGCGGTCGTCCTCGCGCCACGGGCACCGTTCGCCCTGCGCGACCTGTATGCGCTGCGCTGCTTCGACGACGTCGGCTTCGAACTGGGGCACGCCTCGTCCCCGGCGGATGCGGATGCGTTCGCGGCGGCGGTCACCTCGCCGGCCGGGCGCCGGCTCCTGGAGGCGTGCACGCGCGGTACCCTGCGCTACCGCATCGAGATCGCGGGCGGCGGGCACCGGCGCGCGCTCGTGCGCGCACTCGCCGGGTGCTGCGCGCAGCGCTGGCCGGAGCTGCTCAACGATCCCTCGCGCGCGCCGTGGACCATCGAGGTCCGGCCGCGGGGCGCTCGGTGGGTCGCCGAGGCCGTCCCGCACGTCGCTCCCGACCCGCGCCTGCGCTACCGGGTCGCGGACGTGCCGGCGGCCTCGCATCCCCGGCTCGCGGCGTGCATGGCGCGGCTCGCCGCGCCGCGCGCCGGCGACGACGTGCTCGACCCGTGCTGCGGTTCGGGGCTCGAACTGGTCGAGTGTGCGCTCCTCGCGAACGTGCGCAGCCTGCACGGCTGCGACCGGAGCGAATCCGCGCTGGACGCCGCGCGCCGCAACGTCGCGGCGGCCGGCCTGCGCGGCGTGCGCGTGCGCCTGACCCACGGCGACTTCCGCGACCTGCGGGCGCACGGCATCGCGCCCCGGTCGTTCGACGTGGTCCTCACCAACCCGCCGATGGGCCGGCGCGTGCGCACCGCCTCGGTCACGGGGGTGCTGGTCGACCTCCTCGCGGTCGCCGCGGTCGTGCTGCGCCCCGGCGGAAGGCTGGTGTTCCCGAGTCCGATCGAGCCGCCCGCGGCACCCGCGGGCCTCGTGCTGCGCTCGCGGCACGAGGTCGACTTCGGCGGGTTCCCGTGCCGCCTGTCGGTGTACGAGCGCCGGGGCTGAGTCCGGGAGCGTCGCGCGCAACCGAGCCTCCGCACACGAGGGGCGCGCATCGGTCGCCGCGAGCGCCAGCCGCGCTTCCGTCGACCGGGCGCGCGCCACGCGGGGCCGCTCGCGCAGCGCCGCCTCTTCTTCAACGGCGCCAGAGCTTGTGGCGGCCGGCGGCCACGGATACCTTTCCTCCGGCTCCAACGGCGGCGGGCGGCCGCCAGAGGTATCCCAATGACGACACAGGGAGGGCTCCCCATGACGGAGTCGTTGACCGACCGCGGCCCGTTCCGGTGGCGCTGGGCGCTACCGCTCGTGCCCATCGCTGCGTCGATGTTCTGCCTCTCGGCGCTCGTCTACTACCACACCGCGATGGGCGGTACCGGCGCCGCGTGGGGCTTCCTCCAGGGCGTCGTCGTCTTTTGCTACCGCTGGCTGGGCTTCGTGCCCACCTTCATGTTCTGGCTGCTGCTGTTCATCTGGTGCTCGATCTGGTTCGTGGTCGGGCGCTGGGAGAACGTGCGCGCGCGCTTGCTGTGGATGGTCGCGTTCACGCTGTGCACGGCGATCCTCGTGAACCTCGGGACGCCGGCCGACGCTCCACCGCACGCCGGACTCGTCGGGACGTTCATCGCGAGTCGTCTGACCAGCGTCGTCGGGCACGCGCTCGGCGCGCTCCTCGCGGTCGCCGCCTCGCTCGCCTCGCTGCTGCTCGCGACCGACTTCCTCTTCTACCGCTACTTCGAGGCGCTGGCGCGCGGGCGCACCGAGGAGACCGGCGTCGAGCCCGAGGCGACCGACGCGTTCCGCGAGCTGGCGTTCGCCGGCGTGTACGCGGGCGAGCCGCTGCCGGTGCGCACGACGGCCACGGAGCGCGCGGGCGATGTCCCGGACGCGAGCAGCGAGGGGGTGGTGAGCGTCGAGGCGCCGGTCGCCGGCTTTGCGACGGATGTGGAGCCCGACATCATCGTGCGGCCGCGCCGGCGGATGCGTGAACGCCTGGCGCGCGAGCAGGCCGAAGCCGAAGCCGTGCAGCGCACGGCGGAGGAGGCTGCGAGTCAGCCGCGCGTGGGCGCGGCCGATCCGGCCATGGTCGAGGTCCCGGTCGTCGGAGCGGGGCTGGTCGTCGAGTCGGCGGCAGCGAGTGCTGCGGCGAAGGATGCCATCGTCGTGGCGAGCGAGGACGATGCCGCCCCCGAGGAGGTCGAGCCGATCGGCAGCGCAGACGGCGAGGATGGCCAGGGCGAGGAGGCGGAAGCGGTCGTCGTCGACGCGGGCGATCCGGTCGATCCGACGGTGGGCGAGGCCGAAGCCGACGATCCGGCGGACGACGAGGCGCGCGACGTTGCCGACGAACCCGTGGTGGAGATCCCGCGCGTCGCTCCTCGCCGGCAGGGCAACCTGTTCCCGGCCGCCGTGGACGACCGGCTCGACCGCGCCGCGCGCGAGGTGCTCGCCGCGGGACGCGCGAGCGTCACGCTGCTGCGCCGCCACCTCGGGTGCTCGGCCGGCGAGGCGCTGGAGCTGCTCGATCGCCTGCGCGAGATCGGCGTGATCGACGGCGAGCCCGGCTCGCCGAACGGGCGGGTGGCGATGACGCTCGCCGAGTGGGAAGCGCGCTGACCCGGTTGCCGCGCGCCATCGCGCGCGTCGCCGGTCTGCTCGAAGGGGCGCGGCGCCCGCTTGTCCGCGCGCCGCGAGCGGGCGACAGTGGCGCACCGCTCCGAAGGGCGTGATCCGCGCGCTGCGTCGGCGCGCGGGGCGCGCTCCTCAGGAGCGCTTGAACATCACATGGTCGACGGACAGCTTGCCGGGCCCGCAGAGCAGGACACACAGCGCGACCGAGAAGAACACGAGCGCCAGCTCATAGCTTGCTCCCGAGGACGAGACGAACGGATCGCCCTTGCTGATGTGGAACCAGGCCGCGTAGCCCATCGTGCACAGGATGCCGAGCGCCGCGAGCGGGGTCAGCAGCCCGACTGCGAGCGCGATGCCGCCGGCGAACTCCGACAGCGCGGCGAGCGCCTGCAAGGGCGCGGGCGCGGGGTTCGGCATCTGGAAGACGTTCATCCAGTCCGTCAGGTGCTGCACCTTCGGCCAGCCGTGGAAGCAGAGCGCGATGCCGACGACGAGGCGCAGAACCAGCAGGCCGAAGCTGCTCGCTCCAGTCTGAGGTTTCGGGACCAAGGGGTTTGCCATGACACGCGCGGACGGTATCGGGGCGAAGGTCGCATGCAAGCGCGGCGCGGCAATGAGGTTCGCCCTGTCGGCCCGTATCGGACCGGGGGCCACGCGTCTCCATGCAGCGAACGGTCCGCGGTGGGAGATGTCCGTGTCGGTCTCGCGGCGGCGCCGGGATGGGCGGTCGCGACGGCGGCCGGCCGCGCCGCGGGCAAGGAGCCTCCGACCATGAACGAGATCTCCGTGGACCGCCGGCCGGGGTCGAACCCGAGGCCGAACTCCCTGCCGCGCCCCGCTGCGTGGGCCATCGCGGCGTTCGTCGTGACCGGATCCGTGTGCGCACCCGTCGCGCGCGCGCAGGACGCGGCCGCCGATCCGTTCGCACCGGCGCGGGAGGCGATCACGCGCGCGATCCGCGAGGAGATGGTGCGCTGCCGGCTGCCCGGCTTCGCGATCGCGGTCGCCGACGGCGGACGCATCGTGTGGGCCGAAGGCTTCGGCACCGACCTGCCGACGGGCGGGCGCACGATCACGGCCGACACCCCGTTCCGCGTCGCCTCGATCAGCAAGCTGTTCTGCGCGACGCTCGCGGCACTCGCCGCCGCGCGCGGCACGATCGACCTCGACGCCGACGTCGAACGCTACGTCGCCGGGATCCGGCCGCGCGGACACGCATCGGCCGCGATCACCCTGCGCCACCTCCTGACCCACACCGCCGGCGTGCTGCGTGAGCCGCCGGTCGGGCACTACTTCGACCCCACGCCGCCGCCGCTCGCCGAGGTCGCGGCGTCGCTGGCGGGCACCGACCTGGTCGCCGCGCCGGGCACGGTGTTCAAGTACTCGAACGCGGGGGTCGCGTGGGCCGGGCGGATCCTGGAGGTCCAGGCCGAAGTGCCGTTCGCGGAGCTGGCCGCGCGCGAGATCCTCACGCCGCTCGGCCTGCGCTCGGCGAGCTTCGTCGGCGCGGGGCGTGACGACGTCGCGGGCGGGGTGATGTGGACCTACGACGGGCGCGCGATCCCGACGCCGAGCGCCGACCTCGGCCTCGGGCCGGCGGCGAACCTGTGCGCATCGATGCCCGACCTCGCGCGCTTCGCGCAAACCTGGTTCCTCGGCGAACACCGCGTCGCGCACGCCCTGCTCGACGAGGCGACCCTGCGCGCGATGTTCACGCCGCAGCTCGGCCAGCAGCGCATCGGGCTCGGGTTCTTCCTCGACCGCCTCGACGGCGAACTGCAGGTCGGGCACGGCGGCGCGTACTACGGCGCGTCGACCGAGGTATCCGCGCTGCCCGAGCACGGGCTCGCGGTCGCGGTCGCGACGACGGTCGACTTCGCCTCGGGCCCGATCGACCGTCTGTCGGCCTACGCGCTCCGCTGCGCGCTCGCCGCACGCCAGGGGAACGCGATGCCGGCGCCGCCGACGACCGGGCTGCGTCCGGTCGGCCGCGAGCGCGCGCGCGCGCTCGCGGGGACGTACGGCGCGGGCGTCGAACTGCTCGCGCGCGGTGACGAGCTGTGGCTCCGCCCGCGTGCCGGCGTGTGGCTGCAGCTCTCGGCGACCGACGCCCCCGACCTTCTGGTCGCGGCGGACCGCGCCACCGGGTGGCGCGAAGTGCGCCTTCGGCAAGGCGCCCTGGTCGTCGACGGCCGCACCCTTCCGCGCCGGCCGGACGACCGGCCGCCCGCCGAGTGCCCCGACGACCTGCTGCCGTTCGTCGGCGAGTACGGCTGGGACCACGACGTGCTGCTCGTGTTCGAACGCGAAGGCGGGCTCGCCGTGCTGATCGAGTGGCTCGCCGAGTACCCGCTGGCCACGGTCGACGCGGCGGCCGGCAGGTTCGCATTCGCCGCGGGCCGCGGCCTGTATGCCGGCGAGCCGGTCACCTTCGAGCGCGACGCGCAGGGTAGGGTGACGGCGGCGGTTGTCGGCGCGGTGCGCTTTCCGGCGCGCGCGCTCGCCGGCGTGGAAGGCGGGCGGTTCCGGGTCGCCGCGCAGTACCCGCGCGAGCGCCTGCTCGCGATGGCCAGGGAGGCGCGCGCGCCCGCGCCGCCGCCGGGCAGCCGCGAGTTCGACCTCGTCGAGCTGAAGGAGCTGGAGCCGACGATCGCGTACGACGTGCGTTACGCCGGCGACGACAACTTCCTCGGCTTCCCGCTGTACGACCGCGCCGAGGCCAAGCTGCAGCGGCCGGCGGCGGAGGCGGTGGTGCGCGTGCACCGCGCGCTCGCCGGACGCGGGCTGGGCCTCGTGGTGCACGACGCGTGGCGCCCGTGGTACGTGACCAAGATGTTCTGGGACGCGACGCCGCCCGAGCAGCGCCACTTCGTTGCGGATCCGAGCAAGGGTTCGCGCCACAACCGCGGCTGTGCGATCGACCTGTCGCTCTTCGAGCGCGAAACCGGCGCGGCGGTCTCGATGCCGAGCCTGTACGACGAGTTCACGCCGCGTGCCTACCCCGACTATCCCGGCGGGACGTCGCGCCAGCGCTGGTACCGCGAGGTGCTGCGCGGCGCGATGGAGGACGCGGGGTTCACCGTCTACGAGTTCGAGTGGTGGCACTTCGACTGGCGGGACTGGCGCGAGTACCCGGTGCGCTGAGCGCACGGGCGCGCCGCGCGCGCGTCACCGGGTGACGATCGGCCGACTCCACGGCGGCGCCGGAGCACTGCAGGATCCGGCCGAGCGGGACGAAGGCGGGGGGGGCGTGCGCGGCATGCCCTCCGGTGCGCGCGGCCTTCACTCGCGGAAGTGCTTCGACAGGCGCAGGCCCTGGCGCGCGTAGTGGCTGCCGAGCCCGCGCTCGCCGTACGCGACCTCCGGCTCCTCCGCCGCCCGGTAGAACGCGAGCTTGAAGAACACCTGGCCGTCTTCGAGCAGGAACGGAACGTCGTGCGGCCGCACCTCCAGCACGGCGCGCGTGCCCAGTTCGCCGCCGAAGCCGTTGTCGAAGAAGCCGGCGTAGTTGGTGCGCAGCTCGCCGATGCCGACGTCGTAGGCGATCATCTCGGCGGCGAGGTGGCGCGGGATGCGGATCCGCTCCTTGCTCGCGAAGATGTAGAACTCCTCGGGTTCGACGATGTAGCGCCCGTCCTTCGGCTCGGGGATCGCCTCGAAGAACTCCACCGGATCGTGCGCACCCTCGCGGCCCAGGTCGAGCACGCCGGTGTAGCGCCGCGCGACGTAGCCGACGTGCTCGGTGAGGTCGGCGTCGCGCCGCATGGCGACGCCCATGCACAGGCCGCCGTCGATGCGCGCCTCATCGAGGGGGATCGGCGTGCCGTCGGCGTGGAACAGGAGCGGCTTGCGCTCGTACTCGGCGCGCACCTCGGCGTCGCTCAGGCGGCAGTCGCCGTCGGCGAAGCGGATCTGGCACAGGCTGTAGCCGGTGCGGACGTGCACCGGGAACGAGCGCGGGACCACTTCGAGGTAGAGCGGGCCGGCGTAGCCGGGCTTGATCTCCTCGAAGCGCCCGGTGTGGTCGGCGAGCAGGCGGGTGAACAGGTCGAGCCGGCCGGTCGACGACTTCGGGTTCGCGCGGATCGTGTAGGGCAGCGGCTGCGCGACCCGTTCCAGCAGGGGGATGATGTAGCAGTGCCCGCGTTCGAGGACCGCGCCGTCGGCGAGGTCGAACGTGTAGAGGGTGATGTCCTCCAGGCGGTCGGCGACCTGGCAGTTCTCGGGCAGGAACCCGCTGCGCACGCGGTAGCCGCGCGTCGCGAGGCGCAGGTCGAGGCTCGCCGGCTGGACCTGGCTCGGCGCGATCGCGGGATTGCTCGTGAGCGCGCCGCTGCGGATCAGCTCGCGGATCTGCTGGTAGACCAGGATGCCCGGCATCGCGGCAGCGTAGCGGGGGTGCTTGGCGGGTTCACACGTTCCGTGCACGCCGCGAACGTGCGTGCACACGGTTCAGCGGGCTCTTGACAGGTTTCCAGGCGAACTCCCGAGGCGTGCGTGGAGAACCGGAGCGCGCTCGGGTCGTAAGGGTCTCGGCGGCGCGGCTCCGGCGTCCGCTCCCGCGCGTCGCGACGCCGGAGCGGCGCATCCGGCTCACTTCCACAGCACGACGGTGCGCGATCGCCGCTGCTCGCCGTCGTCGGTCGCCCGCGTCTCGACGCTCCGCACGCGATCGAACCACGTCGCGAACTCGGCGGTCCACGGTCCGATTCGGGGTGCGGGCAAGCCGAGCGCGGCGCGGAGCGGCTTTGCGGCGGGATCGTCGAGTGCCGCCAGAGCGGACCCGACGCATTGCACGAGCCGGGTCATCTGTTCGCCGCTCACGTGCGCCCAGAGCGCCTGCGGCTGGTGCGGCGCACCGTCACCACGGGCGCGCGCGAGCATCGCCTTGCTGAGCGCGACGCTGGTAGAGAAGACGAGCGTGTCGTCGAGCAGGAACCAGTGCGGGCAGAACTCGCCCGCGACGCGCAAGTGCCGCTCGCCTTCGTCGTCGGCCGACCAGGTCACGGCGCGCGTCGGGACCTCGAGGCCGAGGTCGGTTTCGACCAGCTCGATCGGGGCCGCACGTTCGATCAGGACGCCGGCCAGACGCCCGATGAACTCCTCGGCCACCGGCCACGCCTGCGTCGGAGCGGCGAGTCGGCCGGCCAGTGCGACCGCCGGCACCGACAGTTCCTTCGGCTGCCACTGCGCGATCGGTTCGTCGCGGTCGTCGCGCAGGGACAGCTCGGTGATCGCCGTCGCGGGGCCGAGGACCAGCGCGGCCCCGGGTTCGAACATCGCGCTCTCCTCGCCTTCCAGGTACTCGGTGAGCGCCGCGACGCGATCGTCGAACAGCTCCGCGGCGTCTTCCGGCGCCCGTCGCAGCAGGCGCGAGGCGTACTGCGTCACGACGTTGCGCACCGAGGCGAGCAGGCGGTAGGCGAAGTCGTCGAGCGACGCGCCGGTGACGACCAGCGCGCCGAGGTCGGTCGCGACCAGGCGTCCGGGGCCGCGCGCC
This sequence comes from Planctomycetota bacterium, assembly GCA_035305285.1. GTDB lineage: Bacteria > Planctomycetota > UBA1135 > UBA1135 > UBA2386 > DATGPD01. The sequence goes on along the minus strand of DATGPD010000668.1, from coordinate 6,849 downwards.
GGGTCGGCCACCGGCGGCTCGTCCGGCTCGGAGGAAGCGCCGTACTCCAGCCACTCGCAGCCGCCGTCGAGCAGCGCGAACGCGCCGCTCGTGCGCTCGTCCAGCGCTTCCATCTCCGCCATGATCCTGGCGACGAGGAGCGCCGCTTCGGGACGTGCTGAGAGCATCGTGAACAGGGCGCGCTGGTCGCGCGCCAGGGTCGCGTGGAGGTCGACGGCGACGCTCAGCAAGGGGTCGAGGTCGGCGTGGTAGAAGAGGAGCTGGCGCGCGTCGTCCTGCCAGAGCGGGCCGAGCCGTTCGGGCTGCAGCGCGCCTTTCCCGCTGCCGACGCGCAGGACGATCGCGTCGTCTTCCCGGCGCAGCTCGCAGGCGTAGGCCAGCGCCGCGACGTGCTCGCGCAGCGATGCGAACGGACCCGGAAGGCGCAGGGCCGGCAGCTTGCCGAGTTGCAGGCGCACGTCCAACCGGTCCTCGGCTTCGGCGACTTCGACGCCGTCGGCGGGCAGGCCGTCGACCGCGTCGCAGATGCGGTCCCACCAGAACTTCGCCCGCTCGGCATCGCGCATCCGGACGCGCACCATCACGCGCAGCGCGGCCAGCGCGTCGACGTCGGCGGCGATCTCGTCGCGCAACAGCTTCGCGGCGCGGTCCTTCACTTCGCCGGCGTCGAGCAGCAGCAGGCGCAGCATCGTTCCCACCACGCGGCCTGCCGCGGCGGTCGTCTCGGGCGCCATCGCCACGGTGATCTCGCGCGGGACGTCGCGCGCGAAGAGGCGCACGGCGGAGCGCACGCCGCCGAGCGTCACCCCGTGTTCCTGCAGCTCGGCCGCGAGCGCGGGGCTCGACTCCCAGAGTTCGGCGAGGACCGGCGAGTCGACCAGCCGCTGCAGGGCCGGAAGTACGTCGCGCACGACGAGGACGTTGGTGAAGTCGGCGGGCACGTCCGCGAGCGGCTGAGCGACCGCGGGCGCGCACGCCGCGAACAGGAGGAAGCGTCGCAGCATGGCGTTCTCGCGAGGACGGGAACCATACCGGAGGCCCGTGCTGCGGCGTGCGCGCGCGCCCCGTCCGTGCCCTTCCGCGCGGCCGGCGAGCCGGTCCGCGGGGCGCCGGGGAGGCCGGCGTCCCGGTCGAGGAAACCCGTGCGCCGCCCGCGCCGCCCCGCTAGGTTCCGCGCCTTCCTCCCGATGAAGATCCACGAGTACCAGGCCAAACAGATCCTCGCCTCCTACGGCGTGCCGGTCGCCAAGGGCATCCCGTGCGATACGGCCGCGCAGGCGGCCGACGCCTTCGCCGAGCTCGGCGGCGGGCTGTGCGTCGTGAAGGCCCAGATCCATGCCGGCGGACGCGGCAAGGCGGGCGGCGTCAAGCTCGTGCGCTCGGCCGACGAGGCCCGCGCCGCCGCCGAGGCGATGCTCGGCAAGCCGCTGGTCACGCACCAGACCGGGCCCGAGGGCCGCGTGGTGCAGAAGGTCTACGTGGAGAAGGGCAGCGACATCGCGCGCGAGCTCTACGTGGCGATCGCGGTCGACCGCGGCGCCGCGGCGCCGGTGCTCATGGGCTCGAAGGAGGGGGGCGTCGAGATCGAGGAGGTCGCGGCGCGCAACCCGGAGGCGATCGTGCGCGAGACCCTGCACCCGACGCGCGGCCTCCTGCCGTTCCAGGCGCGGCGGATGGCGTTCCGGCTCGGGCTCGGCGGCGCGACGATGAAGTCCGCGCTCGCCTGCCTCAACGGTCTCGCCCGGGCGTTCGTCGCGCTCGATTGCTCCATCGCCGAGATCAACCCGCTGATCGTCACCAAGCAGGGCGAGACGCTCGCGCTCGACGCCAAGATGGTGTTCGACGACAACGGCAGGTTCCGGCACCCCGAGCTGGAGGAACTGCGCGACCTCGGGGAGGAGGACCCCAAGGAGGTCGAGGCGACGAAGTACGGGCTGAACTACATCGCGCTCGACGGCAACATCGGCTGCATGGTCAACGGCGCCGGCTTGGCGATGGCGACCATGGACGTCATCCAGCTCTTCGGCGGCCGGCCGGCGAACTTCCTCGACGTCGGCGGCGGCGCGAACAAGGAGCAGGTCACCAACGCGTTCAAGATCCTGCTCTCTGACCGCAACGTGAAGGGCGTGCTGATCAACATCTTCGGCGGGATCATGAAGTGCGACACGATCGCCGAGGGCGTGATCGCGGCGGCCAGGGAGGTGCACCTGTCGGTGCCGCTGGTCGTCCGCCTGGAAGGCACGAACGTCGAGCGCGGCCGCGAGCTGCTCGCCGGCTCGGGCATCGCGCTGCAGACCGCCACGTCGCTCGACGAGGCGGCGCGCAAGATCGTGGCGATGGTGAACTGAGGGGACCGAAGATGAGCATCCTGATCGACGGTGACACCAAGGTCCTCGTGCAGGGGATCACCGGCGAGGCCGGCAAGTTCCACACCAAGCACTCGCTCGCCTACGGCACCAAGATGGTCGCCGGGGTGACGCCCGGGAAGGGCGGCACCACGGTGCCCGAGCTGGGCGTGCCGGTGTTCGACACCGTGCGCGAGGCGGTCGACGCGACCGGCGCGACCGCGTCGGTGATCTACGTCCCCGCGCCGATGGCCGGCGACGCGATCTGCGAGGCGGTCGAGGCCGGTATCCAGGTGATCGTCGCGATCACCGAAGGCATCCCGGTCCTCGACATGGCCTTCGTGCGCGACTTCCTGCGCAGCCAGTCGTTCCGCGGCAGCGGCGCGCGGCTCATCGGTCCGAACTGTCCGGGCGTGATCACCCCGGTGACCGACACGACCGGCTGCAAGATCGGGATAATGCCGGCCTACATCCACCGCCCCGGACGGATCGGGGTCGTGTCGCGCAGCGGCACGCTGACCTACGAGGCCGTGTGGCAGCTCACCCAGGCGGGCCTCGGCCAGTCGACGTGCGTCGGCATCGGCGGCGACCCGATCAACGGCACGAGCTTCGTCGACGTGCTGCAGCTGTTCGCCGAGGACGACGCGACCGACGGGATCATCCTGATCGGCGAGATCGGCGGGACCGCCGAAGAGGAGGCCGCGGAGTTCATCAAGGGCCACCTGAAGAAGCCGGTGGTCGGCTTCATCGCCGGGGCCTCGGCGCCGCCCGTCCGCCGCATGGGGCACGCCGGCGCGATCATCTCCGGCGGCAAGGGCACCGCGAAGGACAAGAAGGATGCGCTGGCCCGCGCCGGCGTCCACGTGTGCGACACGCCGAGCGTGCTCGGGGAGACGATGAAGCAGGTCATGGCGTCCGCGGCGCGCCGCTAGCCGTGGACCGCTTCCTGCGCCGCGCGACGCTCGCGGTCCTCCTCCTGCTCGCCGTCCTGGTGTGGTTCGAGACGAAGCTGTTCGGCGGCGAGCGCGGCGCGCTGCGCCTCGTGGTCGGCGTCCTCTGCATCTACGTCGCGGTGCAGTCGCTCGAGCGGCAGCGCCTTGCCGATGCGTTCAAGGAGCTGCTCACCGGGCTGCAGCGCCTGCGCGCCGAGGCGGCCGCGGGCGGCGCGGCCGGGCCGACGGCAAAGGAGCGGCGCGAGGCGGCCGAGATCCTGATCGCGGCGTTGCGCCGCGGCGGCCCGACCGCCGACCTCGCGCTCGGCAACCTGCGCCGCATCACCGGCCAGGACTTCGGCCGCGACGCCGACGCGTGGCAGCGCTGGGTCGACGAGCAGCCGCGCTGAGCCGCCCCGCGCGGAAGCCGGGCTCCGGTCGGGGGGGCGGCTTCCGCGGAACGCGGCGCGTCGCACGCGCCCGACGCGGACCTGCACCGTTCTCGCAACGGCCGCGCGCGGGCCCGGGTGCCCAACGTTCGTCCGTCCCACGCAGCCGGCAGGACGGGTGCCGGGTCCGGCCGGGCCGTTCCGCCCCAGGGCCGGGCAGCCTCTTCTGTGGATGCGGAATTCGCCTAGACTGCGGTCCGGATCGGAACGGCTCGGCGAGTCGGTTGCAGCCCGCCGGCACGATCCGAGCGCCACATCATGCTCCCCATCGCCGCGACGTTGGCTCTGCTGAGCCACTGGCAGCTCCTCATCGTCCTGCTCGTGATCCTGTTGCTGTTCGGCAACCGGATCCCCGCCATGGCGCGCGCGCTCGGCAGCGGCATCGTCGAGTTCAAGAAAGGCTTGCGCGGCGAAGGCGACGAGGAGAAGAAGATCCCTCCCTCGTCCGGGGCGAGTGGTACCGGCAGCTGAGCGCCGGCCGCCGCGCGACGTCCGGCGCCTTCTTCCTCCGCGCGTGCAAAGCTCGAACTGTCCACAGCCCTCGACGTCGGTGCCGGATCTGTTCGCGCTCGTCCGTCCCGAGCTCGAACGGATGAACGCGGCCCTGCTCCGCGACCTCGACGCGACCGCGGTCGAGGTGCAGGAGCTGATCGAGCACGTCGGTCAGTACCGCGGCAAGCAGCTGCGTCCGGCGCTCGTGTTCCTGTGGGCGCACGCCGCGGGCGGGGTGAACGGCGACCACTTCACCGTCGCCAAGGTCATCGAGCTGATCCACCTCGCCACCCTGGTGCACGACGACGTGCTCGACGGCGCCGACCGGCGCCGCCGGGTGCCCACCCTGAACGCGCTGCACGGCAACGAGGTGCCGGTGCTGCTCGGCGACTACATCTACGCGCGCGCGTTCCACATGTCGGTGACGATGGCCGACCTCGCGTGCAGCAGGCGGCTGGCGGACGTCACCCGGCTGATGTGCCAGGGGGAGATCACCCAGATCCTCCACCGCTTCGACTTCTCCTGGGACGAGGACCGCTACTTCGCGGTCATCCGCGACAAGACCGCGACGCTGTACGCCGCGGCCTGCGAGCTGGGCGTCCACTACGCGCACGGCACCTGCGCGCTCACCGAGGCGGCGCAGCGCTACGGCGAGGAGATCGGCATCGCGTTCCAGATCGTCGACGACTGCCTCGATCTCGAAGGCGACGAAGACGAGGTCGGGAAGTCGCTGGGCACCGACCTGGCGAAGGGCAAGCTGACCCTGCCGCTCCTGTTCCTGCTGCGCGAGGAGGAACCGGCGCGTAGGCTCCGCCGGCTCATGGAGGAGGGCCGCGGCGAGTTCGGTCTGCGCCGGCTGCGCGACGAGTTCGACCTCGCCGCGGCGGTCAGCGCGTCGCACGAGGTCGCGCAGCGCCACGTCGAGCGCGCCCGCGCCGCGCTCGAGCCGCTGCCGGCGGGGCCGGCGCGCGCGGCGCTCCTCGACCTCGCCGACTACGTGATCCAGCGGCGGCTCTGAACGCGCGGTGCGCGCCGGCGCGCACGCTCAGCGGATCACCGGCGGCACGACGATGTCACGCAGCGAGCGGCGCGGACGGAGCACGTGCGGCTGCCGGACGGCGCGCATCCCCGCGGCGCGCTCCAGCCACGCGATCCACGGCTGCTCCAGATCCTCGACCCGGCCGACCTCCGCGCCGAGCGCGCGGTCGAGCGCCGAGCTGCTGTTGCCCTTGCCGTCGGCGTAGCACGCGCGCACGTAGGCGAGGAAGCGCGACCGCAGCGCCACCGGCGGCGTGCCGGCACGCGTCGCCTCGTCCATCAGCCACGTGACGAACAGGGTCGCGTGCGCGACGTGGAACGGCGCCGCGCCCGGGTCGTCGTGGTAGGCGAGGAACGGCACGTGCACGAACTGGTGCAGCCCGTAGGGCCGGTAGCGCAGCACGCGCCCGGCGAGGAGCGGGTCGAGCTTCGGCGCGCCGAACTCCACGTGGCCCGGGGCCGCGGAGGCGCGGCTCTCGAACCAGCGGCCGAGCCCGACCTCGATCCACGCGGCGATCCGATGCTCCTGGGTGGGCGGGAGCCCGGCGCGCGGGTCGAGCAGCGTGCGGTAGAGGAGCTGCTCGATCGCGAGCGCGACGAGGCGCGCCGGCCGCGCCATCGTCGCTTCCTGGTAGGTGTGCACCACGCCGCCGCCGCGTAGGCTCGGGTCGCAGTACGGCTCTTCCACCGTCGTGCTGATCTTGGGCAGGTCGCGCAGCGAGGGGTGGACGATCACGTCGACCTTCGCGAAGAACTCGGCGGCGTGCAGCGCCGGGCCCAGCTCGGCGCGGAACGCGGCGTAGGTGCGCTCGAGGTCGAACAGCGCGTCGACCGCCGCGCGCAGCCCGCCCCGGCCGGTGAGCCGGAAGTGCTCGCTTTCGAGGGTGAAGCGCTCCCGCCGTGCGCGGTCGGCGAACGCGTCGGCCGGCAGCCAGTCGTCGCTGCCGGGCCAGCGCCAGAGCCGGCGGCCCGGCTCGCCACGGTGTCCGAGCAGCGCGTGCGCCTCGGCGTGCTCTGGGTCGCGCAGCAGCACGTGCCACGCCTGCAGCCGGGCGACCGCGTCGAGCCCGAGCGCGGCGGCGCTCGCGGCGAGGCTCCAGTCGGCCTCGACCGACAGGCCGGGCCGGCGCAGGGCGAGCAGCTCGGCGAGCGCGTCGCCGACCGTGCGCACCGAGACGACCTCGGCGCGCGGCACACGGACGCGCCGGCCGCCGACGTCGAGGAGCAGGTCGCCGGGCGCGTGGCGCTGCACGACCCTTCCGCGCCGCACCTCGCCGCCGTGCAGCTCGACGACGTCGCGCAGGTCGTCCTGCGCGGCCGGCGCGCTGCCCAGCGCGGCGGCGAGCGCCGCTGCGAGCGACCGGGCGCGCGTGCGGCGGGAGATCATGGCCAGCGGCCCTCGGTCGGGTGGGGGCGGGTGGTCACGGACGTGGGTGCGGGACGGCGCGTGTCGTTCGCGCACCGGGCGGAGCGGCGTGCCCCGCGCCGGAACACGCCGGAGGGCGCATTTCCGGGATCGTAGCGGCGTGCACGCCGCGCGGCGTTCACACGTCGCGCGAGCCGGCGGCGCGCACCGTGTTGCGCATCAGCATC
>DATGPD010000667.1:0-4472 GCA_035305285.1 Planctomycetota bacterium | reverse complement strand
GTCAGCGGGCGCCCAGCCGGGAACCGGACCGGTTCCCGAAGACTTGGCTCATCACTGCGGGGCAGCGCCCGCGGGCGCACCCATCAGCAGGAATGCGGCGAGGAACGCGCCGCTCGGCATCCAAGGCTTCGCCACGGTTTGTCTTCCTTTCGCTTCGTCCGAGAGAGACGGCAGGGAGCGCCAGTTGATCGCCGGCGCGCCGATCCGTCAATCGGCCGAACGCGCATGCGCGCGGGCCAAGGACGGGATTGCGGCCGGCGCGCCGGCGTCCCGACGCGGCTCGCACCCGGGGCGACCGCAAACCGCACCGGGCCTTCAAGCGGTGCTGGTGCTCCATTGCCGGGCGACACGCCGCGCGGCTCACTTCTTGGGATAGCGCGTGCGCACGTACTCGACCCACTCCGCGTCGAACGCGTCGTAATCCCACTGGAACGCTCCGCGCAGCGCCTCGACCTGTCGGCCCAGCATCTCCTCGGTCGTGGGCAGGCGCGCCTCGGTGGTCATCGGCGCCTTCATGTGCGCCACGAAGCGCCCGAACTCCGCCGGCCTGGCGGCGAACAGGAAGTCGACCCGCGACCAGGCCATCATGTGGCCGGCGTAGTCGAGCTTCGTCGCATCGGCGATCGTGCACAGCTCGGCGGCCTTCGGCCACGCATCGTTCTCGACGCGCATGCGCACCCGGCGCGCCCACTCGTGCGCACGCAGCACGCCGCTGCCCGCGTGGTCCCTGCCGGAGAAGTTGAGGAACTCCTCGTCGACCCTGCGGCTGAACCACAACGGCAGCCCCTCGGTCAGCCAGGCCGGCTGCGGCTGCCAGAAGAACTTGTAGCCGTCGATCAGGTTGTGGACGACCTGGAACGTGACGTGGCAGTGCAGCTTGCGGTCGTCCATCAGCGCCTTCTCGGCGAACTCCGCCGAGGTGACGACTTCGAGGCTGCCGGCATCCACGTGGTTGTGGCGCACGGTGTCGGCCGCCGCCTTGCCGTGGAACGCGCGCGTGTACGTACCCGCGCTGGTCGCCTTCTGCGTCAGCACGACCAGGAACTTGTCGGGCTGGCCGAGGTACGGACCCTCGCCCATGTAGTCCGGCGTGCGCGCGCCGCCGCCGCGCCCCTTGGGGAAGCGGTCGGTCTCGATGCCGAGCCTGGCGACGAAGTCGGCATACAGCCGTTCCAGGCGCTGCGCGTAGAGGTGCGCGCGCAGCCACGGGGTGATCGTCCTGGGCCTGGTCTTCAGCTCGGGGCAGACCTCGGCGAGCCGATCCAGCTCGTCGGCCAGGCTGTCGCGATGCTCCTTGTCGCGCGGCCAGGCAAGCGAGCGCAGCGTCGACGCGATCCGGAAGTGCTCGGTCTCGAGGAAGATCGCGAAGTCGTCGCCGAGCACCTGCTGCACCTGGTCGGTGGTCACGTCGCCGAGCCACAGGAAGCGACCGATCGCGACGTAGCCGAGTTTCGCCAGCTTCTCCGCGTCGTTCTTCGTGAACGGATCGGCGAACGGGTCGACCTTCTCGGGCTTGCCCGGCCTGGGCGCGTCTTGCGCGGGCGCGGTCCGTGCCGCGGCGCACGCGAGCACGGCCGCGACGATCGGGATCGCGACGAGCTGCAGAGTCGACATGGCGGGAGTCGGTGGTTCGGCGCCGGACCCGCACCCTAACTGGCCCGACGACCGGCCGCCACCCGCGGGCGCGCTTGCGCCTGCGCGCACCGCGTGGTCTCCTGCCGCGCGATGGCTCGGCGGGTGGTCGCACCGACGCGGTTCGACGCCGCGTACTACGCGCGCTTCTACGGTGACCGGCGCACGCGGGTCGCCGACGCGGCGAGTACGCGCCGCCTGGGCGAGTTCGTGTGCGCCTACCTGCGCTTCCTCGGGCTCCCCGTGCGCGAGGTCGTCGACCTCGGCTGCGGGCTCGGGCACTGGCGCGCGGTGATCGCCGCGCAGTTCCCCAGGGCGCGCTACACCGGCGTCGAGGTCAGCGACTACCTCTGCCGCCGCTACGGCTGGCAGAAGGGTTCGGCCGTCGACTACCGCCATCCGCGACCCGCGGACCTGGTCATCTGCCAGGGCGTGCTGCAGTACCTCGACGCCCGGCAGGCGCGTGCCGCGATCGACAACCTCGCGCGGCTCACGCGTGGGGCGCTGTACCTCGAAGTGCTGACCCGCACCGACTGGGAGGAGAACTGCGACCGGTCGGTGACCGACGGCGCGGTCCACCTGCGGACCGGAGCGTTCTACCGTCGACTCCTGCGGCGGCACTTCCACGCCTGCGGCGGCGGCCTGTTCGTGCGCCGGGACGCGGGAGTCGTCCTGTTCGAACTGGAGCACGCCGGATGACGATGGACTTCTTCGGCGCGCAGGACCGCGCGAAGCGCAAGACCGCGTGGCTCATCACGCTGTTCGTGCTCGCGGTCGCGGCGATCATCGCCGCCGTCTACTTCGCGGTCGCGCTGGTCCTCGACTTCGGCGGACGGGAAGGGCTCTGGCAACCGGAACCCTTCCTGTTCATCTCCGGTGCGACCCTCGTCGTCGTCGGCGCGGCCTCGCTGTTCCGCGCGTTCCAGCTCCGCACCGGAGGCCCCGCGGTGGCGCAGCTCCTCGGGGGGCGACGGGTCCTGCCGTCCACCCAGGACCTGCAGGAGAAGACCCTCCACAACGTGGTCGAGGAGATGGCGATCGCGTCCGGGCTGCCGCTGCCGCAGGTCTTCGTGCTCGACGAACCCGGCATCAACGCGTTCGCCGCCGGCCACAGCCCGGACGACGCCGCGATCGCGGTGACGCGCGGCGCCCTGGAGACGCTGACCCGCGACCAGCTCCAGGGCGTCGTCGCGCACGAGTTCAGTCACGTGCTGAACGCCGACATGCGCCTCAACCTGCGCCTGATGGCGGTGCTGTTCGGGATCACCTGCATCGCGACCGGCGGCTACCTGCTGATGCGGTCGGGAGGCAGCGCGCGCCGCGACCGCAAGGGCGGCGGGGCGCAGATCGCGCTGCTCGGACTCGCGCTCTACGTGGTCGGCTCGATCGGTCGGCTGTTCGCGACGCTGATCCGTGCGGCGGTGTCCCGGCAGCGCGAGTTCCTCGCGGATGCGGCCGCGGTACAGTTCACGCGCAACCCGTCGGGCATCGCCGGCGCGCTGCGCGCGATCGAGAAGGGCGCGGGCAGCGTCGTGCGCAGCCCGCAGGCCTCCGAGGTGAGCCACATGTTCTTCGCGGATGCGCTGGTGCACCGCTTCACCAACCTGTTCGCGACCCACCCTCCACTGCGCGAACGCATCGCCGCGATCGAGCCCATGGCAGCCCGCTTCCGCACCGAGCTGGCCGAGGCGCGCGAGCGCGTGCGCGCGGCGCGCGCCGCGCGCGCCGCGGTCGCCGCGCCGACCGCGGCGGCGGGCGCCGGGCCGGGCGCACCGGCCGGCGGGGTCCTGCCCGGGTTGCCGGCCATGCCCGGCGGCGTCGACGTGCTCGGCGGCGTGCTCGCGCTGTCGCCCGAGCAAATCGTCGGCTCGGTGGGCACGCTCGACGGCGAGCGCCTGGACGCGACCAGGGAATGGCTGGATGGACTGCCGCCCGCGGTGCGCCTCGCCGCCAACGATCCGTTCGGCGCGAGCGCGCTCGTGTTCGCGACCCTGCTCGACCCGCGTCCCGACGTGCGCGAGGTGCAGCTCGCCGCGCTCGCCCGCACCGCGGACGCCTCGACCTACGCCGAGACCCTGAACCTCGTGCGCGACGGCGCGGGCGACCTGCTGACCGCGGCGCGCCTGCCGCTGATCGACCTCGCGCTGCCCGCCCTGCGCACGATGGCGAAGGGTCAGTACGAGCGTTTCCGGGAGTGCGTGGACGCGCTCGTGCACGCCGACGCCGAGGTCTCGACGTTCGAGTTCGCGCTCGGCGAGGTGCTGCGGCGCCACCTCGCGCGCGCCTACGAGCACGTGCCCGCGCGGCGCCCGCAGTTCAACACGGTGCTGCCGGTGTTCGGCGAGTGCGTGGTCGTGCTGTCGGCCCTCGCCCGCGCCGGCGGCGACGAGGCCCACGCCGAGCGCGCATTCGCCGAGGCGGTCGCCCTCCTGCCGCGCGCTCCCGGTTCGCCGACTCCCGCACTGTGCAGCGCGGCGGACTGCGGCACCGCCGCCCTGTCGCGCGCGCTCGACAAGCTGGCCCGCCTGAGCCCGCGCGCCAAGCAGCAGCTCATCCGCGCGGCGGCGCGCGCGGTGGCGTGCGACGGCCGCGCGCACGTGGCCGAGGTCGAGCTGCTGCGCGCCCTGGCCGACGGCATCGACGTGCCGGTGCCGCCGCTCGCGCTCTCGGCGTGAGGGGTCGATCGGCGCGCGGCGGTCGCTCGGGCCGGTGAACGCCCCGCGCGCGGCGCGCAGCATCGCGCGTTCGCCCGGCCTTCGCGGCGCGCTCCGAACACACCCGGCCGGCGAAGACGCGCACGCTGCTGCACCAAGGCGCCCCTCACGAAGGCGGGACCTCGG
>DATGPD010000666.1:0-6750 GCA_035305285.1 Planctomycetota bacterium | reverse complement strand
CACCGCGAAGAACCTCATGCTCGTCGCGATCCGCCGGGCCCGCTTCGCGGAGCCCGCGCGCGCCGCCGCGCTGCACGAGGCACGCGCCTTGGCGGCGGCGTTCGGGCTCCGCAGGCAGCGCCTCGCGGACGCGCTCGGCATCGAGCTGACCTCGTCGTGACGGGCGGCGGCAGCGCGGGCCCTCCGCCGCGGAGGCGCGCCGCCTCGCGGCCGTGACGTCAGGATGGCCGGCCGGTCGCCGCGCGCGCCGCCCGGCGCGCGGCGCGCACCAGCCCGGCGCCGCGGCACAGGACGACGGGCGGACCGAGCAGTCGGCCCAGGGTGCCGCGCACCAGCGCGAGGAGCAAGGCGAGCGGCCACGGGATCGACGGCGGCATCCCGGCGGTGGCGTGCGCCGGGTGCTTCGCCCGTGCGACGAGGTGGCGCACGATCGCCCCCGCGCGCCAGGGCAGCGGGCCGCGCTCGGTCACGATCTCGCGCGCGTCGACGCGGGCGAGAGCGAACGCGAGCTTCGCCGGCCAGAAGCTGAAGGCCCCGGTCCACACGACGATCCCGTGCGCGAAGCGCTCGCGGCGCAGCGCGCGCACGAACGCCCACCGGCCGCCGACCGGCTTGTCGGGGACGACGACGGCGCCTTCCAGCAGGTCGCGCAGCCCGGGCTCGTGCGCGGCGCGCAGGACGACGGTGAGCCGTTCGCCGGCAAACCGGGCACGCGCCGCGGCGAGCACCGGCCGCACCTCGTCGAGGTGGCCCGACAGGACGAGGAGCACGCCGCTCATCGCGGCACCTCGGCGACGAGGTCGCGGTAGACCGCCTCGTACGCGGCCGCCATCGCGCGCGCGTCGTGTTCGGCCTCGACCAGCGCGCGGCCGGCCCGGCCGAGGCGCGCGCGCAGCTCGGCGTCGCACAGTACGCGAACGCACGCCTCGGCGAGCGCCTCGGCGCCGTCGGCCGCGAGGTAGTGCTCGCCCGACCGGCCCGCGACGCCGGTGAACGCGAGCGGCGTACCGACCACCGGCTTCGCCCAGGCGAGCGCTTCGAGTACCTTGCTGCGCATCCCGCCCCCGGCGCGCAGCGGCGCGAGCACCGCGCCGGCGTCGCGCGCGACCGCGGCGAGATCGGCGACGAAGCCGAGCTGCTCGACGCCCGGGCACGCGTGCAGCGCGGCGAGCCGGCCGTGCGGGTCGGCGCCGGCGAGCAGCAGGCGCGCCTGCGGCACCCGGGCGCGGACGCGCGGCAGCACTTCGCGCGCGGCGAACTCCGCGGCGTCGGCGTTGGGCGGGTGCGCGTAGCTGCCGACGAACAGCAGGGTCGGCGCCGCGCTCGGCGGGCACGGGGCGTGGCGCCCGACGTCGATGCCGTTGGTGATCACGACCGGCCGCAGCTCCGGGTGGCAGGCGCGCAGCATCGCCGCGTCGGCCGTGGTCATGCACACGATGCGCGCGAACGGGCGGAGCAGTCGGCGCTCCATGAGCAGCGCGCGCGCCCGCTCGTGCAGCGCGCGCAGGCGCGAGCCGGCGCCCGGCCAGGCTGCCGAGCCGAGCGGCTCGTGCACGACGTGCACCGACGCGAGCCCGTCGAGCAGGCCCTCGAGCGCGTAGGCCATCTCGATGTAGTCGACCTGCACGACGTCGAAGGCCTCGCTGGCGAGCAGCTCGGCGAGGCGCGCCCGGATCCGTGCGTCGCTGTAGTCGCGGCGGAAGCCGGCAGGGTCCCGGCGCAGCAGGTCGCAACGCGCCGGCTCGCGGGTGAGCAGGAGCGTCTCGATGCGTGCGACGTGCGGCGCGAGGTCGTCTGCACGGCGCGCCATCGCCGCGTCCTCGGCCAGCGCGCACACCGTGACGTGGTGGCGCTCGCCGAGACGGCGCAGCAGGTCGAACTGCACGAACGAGCCGTCGGCGTCGCGCCGCGGCACCCGCGCGAGCAGCATCAGCAGGCGCAGGGGGCGGTCCGCGGCGGGCCGGACGCCGAGCGCGCGCGTGGTGCGGTGCCGGCTGTGCGCGAGGGCGAGGGCCTCGCGGTCGCTGCGCACCGCGTGCCGACGGGTACGCGCGCGCGCCGCCGCGGCAGCGGGCAGGCGCGCGAGCGCGGACGCGACCGCGGCCGCTTCCACCGCCGCGGCGCGCGCCGCCCGGGCGAAGCCGCCGCGCAAGGCGACGCGCGCGCCGGTGAGCGGCAGCAGGAGGGTCGCGGCGAGCGTCATCCGCCAGTCATCGAAGCTGCGCCAGGCGAACAGGTGCGCGTTCCGCCGCAGCACGCGTTCCAGAGCGAACGGCCGCACGCGCGAGCTGCTGCCGCGGTGCACGTGCTCGACCACCGCTTCGGGCACGAGGAGGACAAACTCGCCCCGGCGCCACGCCTGGTAGCCCAGGCTCGTGTCTTCGAAGTAGTACGGGTCGAACAGCGCCTCGAACCCGCCGCGCGCGACGAACGCGCGGCGGTCGACGGCGCACGCGCCGCCTCCGGGCCACAGGCAGGGCCACGGTGCGTCGCCGTCCGCGGCGACCGGCAGGTGCGCGAGCTTGAACATCCCTCCCGACCACCGGCCTGCGGTCCGCCCGGTCTCGATCCCGCGCCTGGCCGGGTCGGCCATCTCGATGCGTGCGGCGGCGGCGAACGCGCGCGGGTGCCTGGCGAGCGCGTCGAGGAGCGGCCCGAGGAAGCCCCGGTCGACGACCATGTCGTTGTTGAGCAGGACGAGCACGTCCCGCGTCGCCGCGCCGAGCGCCTTGTTGTAGCCGCGCACGAACTTCTCGTTGCGTTCGTGGCGTACGACCTCGACGTGCGGCCAGTGCGCGCGCAGCCACGCGACCGAGGCGTCGGTGCTGCCGTTGTCGATGACGATCACCTGGTGCGCGCCGCCGTGCGCCTCGACCGCGGCCTGCAGCGACGGCATCAGCCGCTCCAGGAATGCGCGCCCGTTCCAGTTGAGCACGAGGATGCTCGCCGCCGACGTGTCGCGCACCGGCAGGGGAGCGGGCGCCGGGCCGCCGGTGCGCGCGCGCCGCACGAACACGTTCCCGGCGAGCAGCCAGAGCGCGGCGAGCAGCCCCACGGGCAGGAGCAGCACGGCGAGCAGCGCGACCGACAGCAGGCCCGCGAGGGCGCGCGCCGCGCCGAGGACCGGGGACGCGCGCGGTGCCTCCGGTGCGCGAGGGGTGCCGTGCGCGGAGGCCTCGTGCGCGGAGGTCGGCAGGGCGCTCGCCATCTCAGGCACCGCCGCCGGCAACGACCGGCCTTCGCCCGCGCGCGCCAACCGCGCGCCGAGGGAGCGCGTCGCGCAGACCGCACCGCAACCGCGCGCGGCCGCAATGGGCGGCCCGCACCCGACTGATCGTGAGTTCGTTCAACGGGCGGCCATCATCCGCGCTTGCCGTGCAGCAGCACGCGCACCCGTTCGAGCTGCTCTTCGGCGACCGCGTCCGGGACGAGGTTCGCCTCCGCCCACGCGCGCGCCGCGCCGCCGGCGCGCGCCGCTTCGTGCGGGTCGTTGAGCCACGCCTCGGTGGCCGCCGCGAGGTCGTCGCTCGACTCCGCCGTGCGCGCCGCGAGCGACGGCAGGGAGAGGCCCGAGAGGGCGCGCGCATTGGCGACGATCGGCACGCCGTGCGCCGCGGCGGTGACCACCTTCACCCGGCTGCCGTCGCCGGACAGCACCGGCGCGAGCAGCAGGCGGACATCCGCGAACAGCGCGCGCAGGTCGGCGACGAAGCCGACGTAGCGCACTCCGCGTCCGCGCCGCCCGAGCGCCTGCACTTCGTTCGGCGCGCGCGCGCCGGCGAGCCACAGCTCGGCCGAGGGCTCGGCGGCGTGCACCTTCGGCCACACCTCCTCGGCGACGAACAGCGCCGCCTCGGCGTTCGGGTGGTGGGCGTAGTCGCCGAGGAAAACCGCGCGCGGCGGCGCCCGGCCGACGTCGACCGGGCGCGATGGCAGGTCGACGATCAGCGGGCGCACCGCCACTTCGCGCCCGAGCGTGCCGCCGAGCACGCGCGCGTCCGAGGGGTTCACCGCCTGCAGCAGGCTGGCGAGTCCGTAGTAGCGCCGCACGTAGCGCCGCCACAGGCGCCGGTCGCGGCTCCGGCCCAGGTCGCTGCGCAGCACGCCCGACGGCGCGTGTCCGCCGCACTCGTGGTCGGTCAACACGGTGACCGTGCTGCCGTGCAGGAGCGGCAGGTACTGGGCCATCACCGCGAACTCGAACAGCGCGGCGTCGGGCTTGCGACGGCGCGCCGCTTCGAGGCAGCGGGCGACCGGAGCGCGGTGCATCTTGGCGGCGAGGAGGGGGAGGCCGCGCGCGCCCCACAGCCAGGCGTGGCGCACGTGGTCCGCCGCCTGCCCGAGCGGGGAGCGGTCGGTGCGCCGCGGCACCGGCACGACGTCCACGCGCGCGAACCAGGCCAGCTCCTTCGCGAGCGGCTCCTCGCCCGGCCGGCAGATCGAAACCAGGTCCACCGTGCAGCGCTCGGCGAGCGCCCGGAGCAGCGCCGCCAGGTAGACGCCACCGCCGTGGTCCGCGCTCGGATGCGGCAGGAAGGGCGTCGCTACGAGCAGGCGCAAGTCAGGCCGTCCCGGGCATGTGGTTCGCGAATGGAGCGGAGTTTCTACGCGTCGGCCTACGCGGAGTCCACGCGGCGCGGCTCCGGGGGAACGCACGCGAGGACGAACAGCGTATGGCATGGTCCGGAGCCGGCACGCAGTGTCGGTCGCGCGTAGCGCGGTGGCATTTGGCCTGCGGCGCCAGCCTTCACGGAGCGCTGCCCTCGTGCGCGGGCGGGGCCGGCGTGCAAATGCCAGCGCGATGGGGTGTTGGACGCGTCGTTCCGCGCCTTCCGCGCGCATTGTGGAAGAGGTCGTGCGAAGACGTCTGTCTGGCTGATTGCGGTGATCGTATCTGTAGCAATACTATGAGTTTGCGTGCGTCGTTCCGGAGTTTTCCACAGTCTTTCCACGGGTGTGGACAGTGTCGCTCTTTCTGCCATAATCCGCCGCGTCGTGGACGAGCTGCGAGCGGGCGACCAGGCGGTTTCGTAGCGAGGTAAACGCGTTCCAACTCCACAAGCAAAATCGAGAGATGGCCCGGGGCCGCAGGCGATGAACGACACGCTCAAAGCGATCTTGAAGGTCCTGACCGACGGCAAGCCCGAGCGCCAGGTTGCGGCCGCACAGATCCTCGCCGAGCTCAAGCCATCCGAACCTCTGGTCGTCAAGGCGCTTGCGTCGCGGCTCGGCAATGGTGAGCCGCACCTGACCCGATACGTCCTCGAAGCGCTCGCCGCGATCGGGACCGAAGACGCGACCCGCGCGCTCCTCGAGCGCCTCCGCATCGGGGGCGCGGAATCGGAGCAGATCGCCCTGCTCATGAGCCGGGAGGAAAACGCCACCTCGGCGCGCTACCTGGCGAGCGTATTCGACGATGCCGACCTGGAACTGCGCTGCAGGATCCTCAGCATCGTCGGGAGGCAGAACGGCAAGGAGGCGATCGCGGTCCTGCGCAAGGCGCTCCTCTCTCCGGAGCCCACGCTCGCCGACGCCGCGCTGCGCTCGCTGCACGAGGTCGTGCCCAGGCTGCCGGGCGACCGACGCGCCGCGCTCACCGAACAGATCAAGAAGGATGTCGAGCACAAGGACATCCGCGAAGCGCCGCTCGCCTACGGCCTGCGCGCGCTCGGCGTGCTCGATCCGATCGGTGCGCGCGCGGTGCTGCTGAAGTTCGCCGGTCCCAGACACCCTGCCGTCGTGCGTCAGGCCGCGCTGCACGCGCTCGTCGGCGTCGACCTCACGCCGGCGCAGGCCGAGACCTTGCTCGGCTACTTGAGCGAACAGGACATGACCTACGTGGTCCGGCCCGCGATCGCGGTGCTGGCCAGGGTGGAGAAGTGGTCCGCGGGCGCGGTGACCAAGCTCAAGGCGCTGCTGGAGACCGGTACCGACGAGACGCGCGTCTTCGCGCTGCAGGCGCTGCGCCACTGCAAGACCGAAGCGGTCGCCGAGGTGTGCCTGCACTGGCTGCAGAACGGCGGCGAGGCGTTCCACGACGCCGCGATCGAGGCCCTGTCCGCCAACCCGGCCGCGCTCGAGCCGCTGGTCCAGGCGTTCACCAGGGAGAAGGACGTGGCCGCGGCGCGCCGGCTCGGCGTGCCGCTCGTCCGGCTCGGCCCACACTTCACGCCCGACCACGTGCGCGCGCTGACCGAGCGGGCTGCCCGTCAGGTGAGCAACGGCGAGCCGCTCGGCGACGTCACCCTGCACGTCGTGCTCAGCGCGGCGCGCGACCTCGCCATGGAGGACTTCGCCGACCGCGCGCTCAAGCTGCGGCGCGCGAAGAAGTCGCCCGAGGCGCACAACCTCCTCATGCGGGTGGCGACCCACGCGCCGCTCAGCCCCGAGGCGCAGTACCAGCTCGCGCTGTGCAAGCTGGTCGCGGAGAACGGCGCCCTGCCGCGCGGCGAGAACTCGACGTCGGGCAACGCGACGATGGGTTACTTCGCGAGCCTCGTGCGCGACGGCTTCCCGCTGCTCGAGCGTCTGAAGAAAGAGGCGCTGCTGCAGCCCGAGCACCTGCTCCGCCTCGGCGCGCACTTCGCCGAGGGCGTGGGCACCGAGCGCCGGTTCGGCGCCGAAGTGCTGCAGTTCGTGGTCGCCAAGCATCCGCGGGTGAAGGCGAGCGAGCAGGCACGGCTCGTGCTGCGCGCCGAGAACCTGTAGGCACGGTTCGCGGTCGCGCGCAGGTGCGCGCCGCGGGCCTCC
>DATGPD010000665.1:0-2673 GCA_035305285.1 Planctomycetota bacterium | reverse complement strand
ACTCGGCGCTCCTGGCAAGCCTCTCCGTGCTGCTGCGCCTCTTCGCGCCGTTCCTGCCGTTCGTCACCGAAGAGGTCTGGTCGTGGTGGCAGACCGGCTCGATCCACCGCGCGTCGTGGCCGACGTCCGCAGAGCTGCTCGAGACGATCGGCGGCCGGCCGGACGAGTCGGCGTCGCTGGCGCTGGAGCGCGCCTCGCTCGTGCTCGGGGAGGTGCGGAAGACCAAGTCGGAGGCGCGGCGGAAGCTCTCGACCCCGGTGGCGCGGCTGGTGGTCCGCGACACGCCCGAGCATCTCGCGGCGCTGCGCACCGCCGAGGCGGATCTGGTGTCCTCCGGGTTCGTGCAGTCGCTCCAGCTCGAGCCGGCCGAGACCTTCGAAGTCGAGGTGACGCTCGCCGCCGACGAGCCGCCGGTTCCCGCATCATGATTCCCGGTCCGCGTCCCGACCTCGCGAAGCTCGAGCCGTTCCTGCGCAAGGCGCTGGAAGAAGACGTCGGCGCGGGCGACATCACGACCGAGGCCACGGTTCCCGAAGGACTCGTGGCCACCGGCACCTTCCTCGCGAAGGCGCCGCTCGTGCTCGCGGGGATCGACGTCGCGCTGGCCGTGCTGCGTCTGACGTGCGACGGCCGGCTGGTGGTCACCTCCGCGCTGCCCGACGGCACGCGCGCGGAGCCCGGCACGGTGCTCGCGACGGTGCAGGGGCCGGCGCGAGGACTGCTGACCGGCGAACGGACCGCGCTGAATCTGGTGCAGCGCCTGTCCGGCATCGCGACCGCGACGCGCGAGTACGTCGACACCGCGGCCGGTCGACTCGAGGTGCTCGACACGCGCAAGACCACGCCGCTGCTGCGCGCACTCGAGAAGTACGCCGTCAGGGTCGGCGGCGGACGCAACCACCGGTTCGGCCTGTTCGATCAGATCCTGATCAAGGAGAACCACGCGCGGATCGCCGGCGGCGTGCGCAGGGCGATCGAAGCGGCGCGGCAGTACAAGCCCGGCATGGTCGTCGAGGTCGAGGCGCAAAGCGTGGAGGAAGCCGAGGAAGCCGCGTCGGCCGGCGCCGACATCATCCTGCTCGACAACCTGACGACACCGGAGATCCGCGAGGCGATCAGGCGGATTGCCGGCCGCGCGCGCGTGGAGATCTCCGGCAACGTCACGCTCGCGCGCATGCCGGAGCTGGCCACCACCGGCGCCGACTTCGTCTCGATCGGTGCGCTCACGCATTCGGTCCGCGCGGCGGACATCTCGTTCGAGATCACGACGACGGGTGAGCGTGCATGATCGAGGTCGATCGGCCGCAGCCGCTGCCAGCGGACCTGGCCCACGGCCTGGCGCTGGCGGCCGAGCGGCTCGGCGGCACTGCGGTCGCGCCGGCCGTGCTCTACTACCCGGTTGCGACGTCGACGAACGATCTGGCGATGCGGCTCGGCGACGTCGGGTACGGCGACGGCACGATCGTGCTCGCCGGGCAGCAGACCGCCGGGCGTGGACGGAGCGGACACTCGTGGTACTCGCCGGCCGGCGCCGGGCTGTATCTGTCGGTGCTGCTCGACGCCACGCGAACGGGCGGCGACTGGCCGCGGCTGCTCACGCTCACCGCCGGTGTCGCCGTTGCGGAGGCGCTGCACGCGGCTTCGGGGCTGCCGGTGCAGATCAAATGGCCGAACGATCTCGTCGTCGCGCCGTCGGGCATCGTGCGCGGCGCGCGCAAGCTCGCCGGCATCCTGGCCGAGGGGCGCACTGACGGCTCGCGGCTCGATCGGCTCGTGCTGGGCGTGGGAATCAACGTGCGGTCGGTCGCCTGGCCGGACGAGATCAGCGCACGCGCGACGTCGCTCGAAGACGAGCTCGGCCGGCCGGTCGACCCGGGGCTCGTGCTCGGCACGGTCGTCGCCCGTCTGTCGACCTGGATCGCGCGGTTGCGCGGAGGGGAGTCGCGTACGGTGATCGCGCGCTGGCAGCAGCTCGCCGTGGGCGTCACCGGTGCGCCTGTGGCGCTCGAGTCGGACGGCGGCGCGCTTCGCGGCGTGACCGCCGGGATCGACGAGACCGGCGCGCTGCTGGTCCGCCGCGCGGGCGCGACGGTTCCCGTCACCGCCGGGGAGGTGCGGTGGCTGTGAGCCCCGACGAGTACTGCCGCGCGCTCGAAGCCTACCTGACCCGCAAGAACGACGGCCATCTCATCCGCATCGTCGGACCGGCATTCGAGCGCGTGCGCAGCTGGGCCGAGCGCGGTGTGCCGCTCAAGGTGGCGTACCGCGGCATCGACCGCTGCGTGGAGCGCTACTACGCGAAGGGCCCCCGCCGTCGGCCGGTCCGGATCGAGTACTGCGAGGCCGACATCCTCGACGTCTTCGACGAGTGGCGCCGTGCGGTCGGCGTGCATCGTGCGGAGCGCGGGGAAGGAGAGGACGACAGACCGCCGCGCAGGCGCGAGGGGCTGGCGCGTCATCTGGAGCGTGCGATCGCACGGTTGACGGTCCTGCGCGGATCCACGGAACCTGGCACGCCGGTCATCCCGGAGCCGGTCATCACGGGAATCGTCGACGCGCTCGACCGGCTGCGCGAGACAGCCTCGCACGCCCGCGGCGAGACGCGCGAACAGGTGCTGGCCGAGCTGGCCGTGCTGGATGCGGAGCTGCTGGCTGCCGCGCGCAGTGCGGTCG
>DATGPD010000664.1:0-2979 GCA_035305285.1 Planctomycetota bacterium | reverse complement strand
GCGGCCGGGCACGTCGATGTCGCGGCGCAGGAAGCGGTCGTAGACCCCTTCGAGCGCGCGCACCTCGTCCTCGCTCAGCACGCCGCGGAGGTGGACGTAACCGTCCCGCCGGAAGCGCGCCTTCTCTTCGTCGGTCACGCGGTAGGTCGCGCCCCGCCGCCGGTCGTGGTCCATGCGGGGAATGCTAGGCGAGCCCGGGGTGGCGCGCGCGCCACGGGCGATCTCCGGTGCAAGCAGAGCGCCGCGCGCAGGCGGCCTGCGTCTTCCGGCGTCCGCCACCGCGCGCGTCCCCGCCGGGGAAACCCGCTGGCACTCCCGTGCTGCGGACTCCTAGAGTGACCCGGTGAGCCTGCAGCTCATCGCCCTGCTGGTCAACGTCGCGCTCGCCGCGATGAAGTTCACCGTCGGCCTGCTCGCCGGGTCTCGCGCTCTCATCGCCGACGCGTACAACTCGGCCGGCGACGTGTTCGCGACGTTCGTCGCGTGGATCGCCTTCCGCATCGGCCAGGCGCCGCCCGACGAAGACCATCACTACGGGCACGAGAACGCCGAGGCGCTCGCCGGCCTCCTGGTCGGCGGCATGCTGTGCGCGACCGGGGGCTTCATCTGCCTCGACGGCGTGCGCACGTGGTTCAGTGTCGCGGAGGTGGAGGCCCCCGAGGTACTCGCGGCGTGGGCAGCGCTCGCGACCGCATTCACCAAGGAGGTCCTCTACCGCGCGTCGATCCGGGTCGGGCGCGCCACGCACTCGCCGACCCTGCTCGCCTCGGCGCGCGACCACCGCGCGGACGTGGTCACGAGCCTGGTCGCGTTCACCGGCATCGTGGCCGCGCGCTACGGGCATCCGGGGCTCGACGCCGCGGCGGGCGGCGTGATCGGCGTCTACATCTTCTGGCTCGGGATCGCGCCGGTGCGGCAGAACCTGCGCGTGCTGATGGGCGGCGCACCGCCCGACGTGGCCAGGATGGCGGCGTGGCACGCGGCGCGCGCGAGCGGCGTGGCGAGCGTCGCGCGCGTCCAGGTCCTGCCGATGGGCGGGCGCTACCAGGTGGACCTGGTGATCGAGGTGGACGGGCGCCTGAGCGTCGCGGAAGGCCACGACATCGCGCACCGCGCCGAGGACGAGATCCGCAAGGGGATGCCGACGGTGACCGCGGTGCGCGTGCACGTCGAGCCGCACTGACGCCGACCCGCGTACCGCCCAGGAACGGGGACGACGCGGCGCCGCGCCAGAGGGCTTGCCGCACGGACCGTCCGGCCCGGACCGCGCACCGTGTGCCGCCGACTGCCGGCGTCGGGGCACCCGCGGCCCGACGCGGCGCTTCCCGCGGGCCTGCTAACCGCTCCGAACGCGCCTCGACGCGCGCGCCCGAGTAGAGTGGCCCGGCCGACTCCTGCTGAAGCGGCCCCCGCGAGCACGGCCTTCCCCGTCGGTCCGTTCGGGGGCTTCGCGCCGCCCGCGCCCGCCCGGTGCAGCGTGCGCCGCGGCGCCGGGGCCGGAGTCAGGAAGGAGGAACCTGTTTCCATGTCGGTCGACCCGCGCCACGCCACACGCCACCTGATCGACCGCCTGCACGCGGGCGATCCCGAGGCGCTGCACGCGCCGGCAGTTCGCCGAGCAGAACGGCGCGCGCGTGGTCGACATCGAGCCCAAGGGCGGCGACCTGTACGACGCCGTGTTCGTCGAGCAGAACGGCGTGCGCTACTGGACCAAGTCCGGGCTCACCGACTTCCAGGTCGCCGAGTGGGCCGCCCAGTACGGCGCGCGCGTGGTCGACATCGAGGGCATCGACCTCCCGCTCGGCTTCCGGGTGTACGACGTGGTGTTCCTCAACAACTCGAACGAGCTGTCCACGCGGGTGGGGGAGATTATGCGCGGCAAGACCGACGGCTGGGTCGGCGCCTACCTGAAGCGTGCCGACGGCCCGGTGCTGGGCGGGTTCAACCACACCCGGACGTTCGAGCCGGGCGGCCTGCTCGCGACCCTGCACCACGCCCACGTGATGCGCATGGTGCGCGACGGCATGACCTCGCTGGACGCGCAGATCTCGTTCTACGACGGCAACCCCGGCGAGAGCTGTCCGTCGAACACGAACGCGACCTCCGAACGGCTGGAGCAGGTCCTGGCCGGGATGATGCAGGCGGCGAGCAACAGCCGGACGCGCGCGATCACCATCCGGTTCGGCATGGGCAACATCCAGGGGACCGCCGCGCAGCTCGGCATGACGTCGACCGAGCTGAACCGCCACATCGGTTGCCCGGGTACGCCGAACAAGCTGATGCTGGTCGACATCGGCCGCCTGCACGAGCAGGTCGTCGGGGGCTGGCTCGGCAACCGACGCGAGACGTTCTACGCCCTGATGCGCAACGACTACTACGGCAGCGGCTACGCCGAGGGGAAGGTCAAGGACGTGCTCGATCAAGAGAAGGCCGACCTCGGGCTGACCGACACGCAGTTCCAGGCGTTCCGCAGCAACCTGCGCATCGTCGGCAAAAAGGGCGACTACGGCGCCGGCAGCACCTTCCA
Source organism: Planctomycetota bacterium (assembly GCA_035305285.1). GTDB lineage: Bacteria > Planctomycetota > UBA1135 > UBA1135 > UBA2386 > DATGPD01. The sequence continues at coordinate 452 of DATGPD010000664.1, read as the reverse complement.
CCGCGCGTGGGGCGCGTACGTGCAGCTCCCGTTCTACGCCAACGGCGGGATCGTCCTGCGCGAGTACGTCACCGGGGCCTTCGTGAACGACGCAACGAACGAGGCCCAGGCGGTCGAGGCCGCCTACCTCGGCGCGTCGGAGATCCTGCGCGACGAGATCCGTGCCGCGATGCTGAGCTGGCGGAACCACGTGTTCGGCAGCTTCACCGGGTTCGGCTCCGGCTGCCCGGGCAGCGCCGGCGAGCCGTGGCACGCCGCGAGCGGCGCGCCGGAGATCGGTGAGCAGGTCGTGTTCACGCTGACCGGCGCGCGCCCGGCCTCGCCGGCGGTGCTCATGCTCGGCGCCTCGAACGCGCAGTGGAACGGCGTTCCGCTGCCCCTGACACTCGGCTTCCTCGGCGCGCCGGTGTGCGCCCTGCTCGTGGCGCCGGACGCGATGATCCACACCCTCA
>DATGPD010000663.1:0-5216 GCA_035305285.1 Planctomycetota bacterium | reverse complement strand
GAAGATGGAGACGTACCTGATCGACGTGCGGCGGAAGGTGCGGGTGACCGCGAAGGCGCTGCTGACCGGGTGGCGGAAGAAGAAGGCGGCGCCGACCGCGGCGTGATCCGCCGACCCGGCGTCGGCACACGCCACGAAGGGACCCGGCGCGCCGGTGCCGGGGCTCGCGTGCGGGGCGTCGAAGCTGCCTCGCCGGCGGCCGCCGCGCGCGCCACGGCACGCGCGTCATGCCCCACCCGACCGTGCGTCGCCGGGGGCGGCACCGGCCGCGCGGCGGTGACGACGTTCCCGGCGCGCGTGACGGCGCGTGCGCGCCGGACGCCGGGACATTCGCGCGGCGTTGCCCGGCGCCCCCTCCTCGGCAGGCCGCGGAACTCCGCCGGATCAGGCGGCCGCGCGCGTCATCCGTGCCACGCGGCGTCCGGTCCGCATCCCGTTCCATGCGTGCACCGGCCCCATCAGGAAGTACACGAAGCCCGCGACCGGCATGCCGGTGCGCGGCGGCAGGGTCAGAAGGAGCGCGAGCGAGGCCGCGCCGATCGCGACCGAGCACACGTGGCCGCGCAGGGAGCCGCGCGCCAGCTCGTGCTCCACTGCGTCGAGGCCGACCTCGCCGGCGCGGCGCAGGGCGAGCAGATAGAGCGCGGTGAACACGACGAAGATGCCGACGAAGCTGCCGCTGAACATCAGCATCACCACGGGGCCGCTGGCGTCCAGCGTGACGGTCCGGGTGTCGGCCATCGGGTCGGCGACCAGCATCGTCGCGATGAACTTCATCGGGTAGACGAAGCACACGACGCACAGCAGCAGCGCGCCGTTGAGCCACACCACGGCGACGTCCTCGAATCCGAAGCGGCGGTGGAACACGAAGTGTTCCCACCAGATCCACAGCAGGAACACGAAGCAGACGCCGAACGCGGGGAACTGCCAGAACAGGTGTGACATCTCCGCCGACGTCTTCGGCACCTCCAGCGTGATCGCGAGCAGGGTGAGCACCAGCGCGAACACCGCGTCGGACAGCGCTTCGACGCGCGACACGGCGCCGCCGCGCCAGCGGAAGTGACGCTCCCCGCGCAGGCGCTGCGGCAGCAGGCTCTCGTTCGGCATCGGCGCCCGCAGCGTAGCGGCGCGGACGGCGGGTCGCGACGCCGAGCCCGGACCGGTCGGAAGGACCCGGTCCAGGGAAGCGCGCGCGCCAGGGCCGCTCGGCCGCCGAAATGCGCGTCGACGGCCAGCCGCCCGAAAGCCGTCCGCCGACGCGCTGCAGGAGCCGAGCACGCGGAGGCGCGATGAGGGCTCGCCCGCGCCCGCCGGCTGCTCAGCCGGCCGCGGGTTCGGCCGCAGCCACTTCCTTCCACTTGGGCCGCCAGGACAGGCCCAGGTTCAGGATGCGCTGGATCAGCGCCGGGTACTCGATGCCCGCGGCCCTGGCCGACTCGGCGAAGTCTTCGTCGCGCGCGAGGTCGGGCGTGCCGTTCGCCTCCAGGACCCACACCTTGTCGTCCGGTCCGAGGCGCAGGTCGATGCGCGCGTAGCCGGACAGACCGAGCGCCCGATACACCTGGCGCGAGATGCGCTCGATGCGCGTCACCACGGCGCGGTCGAGGCCCTGGGCCGGTCCGGTCTTGATGTCGTGCGCGCGCTGGTAGGCGCGATCCCACTTGACCTTCTCGGTCGCGATGCGCGGCGCGCCCTCCGCCCAGCGGTTGAACGTCATCTCCCACACCGGCAGGGTCTGCAGCCGGCGGTTGCCGATCACGCCGACGTACAGCTCGCGCCCCTCGACGTACTCCTCGACGATCGCGTCGGTGCCGAAGCGCTCGTGCATGAAGCGCACGCGCTCGACCAGCTTCTCCGGAGACGACACCACCGAAGCCTGCGCGATGCCGAGCGAGGCGTCCTCGAAGCTCGACTTGACGATCAGCGGAAAGCGCAGGCGGCGCACGGGGCGCACGCGTGCGCCCACCGGGTAGAACGCGCAGCGCGGCGTCGGCACGCGGTGGTAGGCGAGGATCTTCTTGGTGAGCAGCTTGTCGTGCGCCAGGCCGAGCCCGCGCGGGTTGCACCCGGTGTACGGCTGGCGCATCAGTTCCAGGTAGGAGATCACGGCCTGCGCGTAGGCAGTGGCCCCGCCGAACTCCTCCAGCACGTTGAACGTGATGTCCGGCGCGAACTCGGTCAGGGCCTCGCGGATCACGCCCAGGTCGTCGCGCACGCCGAGCGGCCGCGCCTCGTGACCCAGCTCGCGCAGCGCGTCGAGCACGTCGCGCTCGGTGCGCCACTCGTACAGCTTGTGCTTGGCGTCGCCCGGGATGCGCTCCGGCGGCACGAGATCCTCGTGCATCAGCACCAACACGCGCAGCCGTCGTCTCATGCCGTCGTCGATCCGTGTCGCAGTCGTGCCGACACGGAGATCGACATTCTAGTCGGTGCGACGCGAGCGCCGCAGCGTGCAGTGGCGCGGAATCCGCGCGTGCACCCTTCGCCGCTCAGCGAAGCAGGCGATGGTAGCCGCGGTGCACGTAGTCCCGCGTCTGCATGGTGAGCAGGATCGCCGCGTCGATCGCGGCGTCGTCGGCGTCCCCGTCGAGCACGAGGTCGAGGGTGTCCGCGCGCTCGATCAGCTCGTCGAGCACCGATTCGACCGTGTACTGGTAATGCCCGGTCCAGCGCGCCACCGCGCGCAGGATGCGCGGTCGCACGCGGCGCAGGAAGCGGTCGGCGGGCATGCCGCGCGCGCCGTGCTCGCGCTTGGCGAACAGGCGCAGCAGCGCGCGGTCGAAGAACCTGCCCCGGTCGCGCCGGTAGCGCGCGCTCTTCTGTGCGTAGTAGGCACGCAGCGTCGTCTTGAGGCCACCGATCTCGTCCGGCCGCTCGCGCCGGCGCGGCCGCGGCGGCTTGCCCGCCAGCTCACCCATCACCCAGTCGACGTACTCCAGCTTCTCGCGCGCCGGCCAGCCGTCGTACCGCTTGCGCCACGCGGATTTCGGCGTGAGCCACACCGCGAACGTCTCGGCGAAGTCCTCGGCCGGGTGGCTCTGCGCATACCAGCGGTCGAGGTGCTGCACGTAGCGCTTGCTGAACGGCCGCGCGCTGTACGACCAGCGGTACGGCTGTGAGTAGCGCCCGAAGGTCATCCGCCAGTCGTCGCGCTCGTGCAGGCGGTAGGCGTGGTCGACCGCGTGCCCGACCTCGTGGCGCAGGAGCTTCATGCACGTCGCCGGCGTGCCGCCTTCGACTTCGCCCATCTGCGCGCGCTCCAGCCGGCGCAGGCGCGGATGCACGACGTAGAACGGGATCGCGACGCCGGCGACGTCGTCCGGCGAGAACCAGTCGGTCGCGATCCAGAAGTCGGGCCACACCGCGACGCCGCGGGCGCGCAGCTCGCGCCGCAGGCGCGCGAGGTACGGCGCGATCGCCGAGCCGGCGAGCGACAGGTGCAGATCGCACAGCCGCACGTCGAGCAGTTCCTCGTCCGGCAGGTTCGCCCAGCGCAGCCGGCGGCGGCGGGCAGTCGCGCGGAGCGGGGCGGCGGCAGGCATGGGGCGGCGTTCTAGACGGACCCGGGGGCAGCGGCAACGGCGCCGGCGGGCCCGGAAGGATCATTGCGCGCGGCCGGGTGGTGCGGGCCCCGCCGGGGCGGCCCTGCCCGGGACGCGCCGCCGCACGGCCGACGCCCGCGCCGGCCCTCGGGCGCGCCGGCGCCTCGGGTCGGCCGCGCGAGCCCGGCAGTCGGATGTCTCCTGAGCCGGTTCCCCGCTCCGCGTCCGGCGGCGACGCGGCGCGGCACCCGCCCCGGGCAGCGAGCCGTCGCGCCCCCGCCGTGCTGCCGCCTGCGGGCGTCTGCCCGCAGGCGGCGCCACGCTCCGCAGGCGCTGCATCACCGCGGCGCCCGAGCGAGGCCGCCCGCCGCGTCCCGGATGCGCGCGCCTCCCGGATGCAGGTCCTTCCGGCTCGCGCTCCGCAAGCGCGCGCGGCGGAGGTCGCGTGCCTCCGCCGCGGGCTCAGCGCACGCGGAGGTTCACCCCGCGCGTGAACGAGAACGACTGCGGCGCGCCGGCGTCGAGGTAGACCGACTGGAAGTAGAAGTCGGTGTTCAGCAGGTGGGTGTTGTCCGGGATCGGCAGCGGCAGCGAGAACGTGCCGTTGCCGGGGCCGGTGCCCTGCAGCACGTGGGTCACCACCGCGAACGGCTGCACGAGCACCGTACCTCCGAAGATCGGCAGCGACGCCGGCTGGATGCCGGCGAGGAAGATCCCCGGCGCGCCGCCGAGGCCACCCGTCGTCTTGAACTGCACCGTCTGCCGGCGCGCGAAGCAGCCTTCGGTGTCGAGCAGCGGCACGTGCCCGCCCGACCCGGCGAGGCCCTGGCCGTACGGATTGACCGGGCCGCACGGCAACCCGAAGCCGCGCACGACGATCACGCGGTTGCCGCCGCCGTACGTGCTGAACACGAAGTTGCCCGACACCGGGTCGATCGCGGCGCCTTCGCATCCGGACAGGCCGGTCATGAACGGCCGGCCGCTTCCCGGGATCGGGTCGCCGTTGGCATCGATCGTGTACGCGGTCACGGTCGAGCGGCTGTACTCGCACACCACCATGGACGTGAAGTTGGTGAACTGCGGCGAGTCGGGCGGAACGTAGAACATGCCCTCCGGACCACCGCCGGGAGTCGTCCCGAGCGTCAGGTTGACGACGTCGAAGGTGCCGTTGCCGTCGGGCACCAGGTCGGCCGTCGCGAAGCGGCCCGCGTTGTACGAGGCGAGCTTGAGCTTGCCGACGTTCGGGTACCCGGCCGGCACGAAGGCCAGCGAGCCGACCGACGACGGCATCCCGAGCGTGCTCAGCGAGACGAGCTTGTCGGGCGCCGTGCTGCCCGGCTTGATCATGCCCAGCTCGTTGTTGGCGTAGCGCGTGAAGAACAGTACGCCGCCGGGGCCGAACTCCAGGCCACCGTCGTTGTTCGGGGCGGTCGCGTACTGCACCGCCGGTCCGGCGAAGCCGGTGATGTTGCCCTGCGCGTCGCGCGTCAGCGGGATGCGGTAGATCCGCCCGCTCCCCGTGTTCGCGCCGCCGCACAGGTAGAGCGCGTCGGGGTCGCCGACCTTGAACGTGCATCCGCCGAAGTTGGTGAGCACGCCCGTGGGCGCACCGAGATCGACGAAGCTGTAGGACTGGTCGAAGGGCGGCGGGATCGTCTGGGCCGCGAGCGCGGA